>DASVCP010000518.1:0-8906 GCA_036381555.1 Gammaproteobacteria bacterium | reverse complement strand
TTTGTTATATTTCTCGGCGCTGGATCTGTCCCGCAATATGAACGTTGTGGGGGCGGTCGACCTGGATGCCTATAATTCCATCGAGGGAGATGGAGAAGAAAAAATTGCCCGGATGGATGAATACTTGACCATAAGCGATGTCGGTTCGGCCAGCGGAGCCGCTGCACAGTTGCAGGATATCAAGGCTCTGAAGGGGCCAATGATTGGAAATAACGAAGAGCTCCCTGTGCTGCAGTCAATCGATTTTGACAGTGACAACCCATATTCGATCAGTTTGCATTTCAGCAAAGCGATGGATCAATCGTCGGTTGAAAGTAATCTTCAGTTTGTGAATACGTCGTCGGGGATAGGGGTGCCTTACATGACGTTGTGGTTGGGGAACAGCCTGCACCTGCTGGTTGATCTGAATGATTTCGGGGAGGCGCCCACGGAGAAGGGATTGCCGGTTACCCGGCCGCTATCTGACGGAACATCTTATAAAGTGATTCTGGATTCGGCGGCTTCGGACAGGTCCGGCAATATGCTGGCCAATGAAGACCCGGGCGAGCTGACGAAAACGGTAATGATCGATATATAAGTTATATTTATCGTTGCATGCTTTTTCGTCGGGATGAAAGCAGAAGGCAGGCCAGCGCAACGCACGAATTTGCTTGATTTGTAGCGCTCACATTGGCTTAAGGCCAATATTCGCACATCCTTATGCCGATAACCAACCCGGCGATTTTAATCTCCGGGTTGGTGCGACGTTTGCTCGCAAATTGATTTGAGTGGCTAGCGTATTCAGCGTTGATCAATCCTCCGCCGGCTCAGAGTCCGCAATCCGTATCGCCGCGATCAATTCCAGTTCCTCGGCTTTGCGGACGCAGTCGGTGCGGTTCTCCGCTTTTAGTGCCGAGAACAATACCTTGAGATGCGACTTGACCGTGTGCTCGGACAAATTCAGTATGGTGGCGATTTTGCGGTTTGAATAACCTTTGGCCAGGCATTCCAGCACCCGGAGCTGGCGGGAGGAGAGGCCGAGGTCCAGGGCGATCTTTTCGGAAGATGAACCTGTTTTTGAGTTGGTTCTCCGCAACTGATCGATGCGGGCTTTTATGGGTTCGGGCAGAAACACTTCGCCTTTCAGCACCACGTTCAACGCCGACAGCAGTTCGGCTGTGTTGAAGTGTTTTGGAATAAAGCCCAGTGCGCCGGCGTTGAGCGCCTGCAGAATGACTCTGGGGTTGTCGTGGGCCGAAATAACGATGGCGGGAATCCATAATTCCCTTTCGATCAGGGTGGCCAGCAGATCCAGCCCGTCCATGCCGGGCATATTGATATCCAGCAGGATAAGATCGATGGCCCTGTCCGTTTCGATGTACTCCAGCGCCTTCTCGGCATTGTTGACTTGGATGGCGATGACGTTGGGTCTCAGCTGCTGCAGAACCTGCAATAATCCATCCAGAAACAACGGGTGATCGTCGACGACCAGAATTTTCATGAGTTCGTAAGTTTCGGTGTGACGATGGAATCATAACAAAACGTCCTCAAAAGCCGATCACTCTTTCGAGTGAAAATGCGGATGCCGCTTCGGATTCATTCTTTTGGGGGATTTCATCGCATGTCGAACAGGCCATAATTTCACTCGCGCGAAAACAATAAACTGCAAATGCGCCTGATCATCATGATGGGCTGGTGCCGGGTTGATTCAGAGAGCGCTTTTTTGCATAGCCTTGTGGCGCTGGTCGCAGCCTACTCCCCTCCCTGACCGCGATCAGCGCCGCTTTCTTAAGAGCGCAGTCGTTGCAGTCTCTGATTGACGTTTCCGTGTTGCTTGCGATTTTTGCTTTACTGGTTTACGGGTATTGTTCAACCGAGCCGGTTTCCTGTATCGTTGCCGGTGGAAGCTGGCCGAACAGTCGCTCCGCGTCAGCGGGGAGGAAAGTCCGGGCTCCGCAGGGCAGGGTGCCAGGTAATGCCTGGAGGGCGCAAGCCCATGGAAAGTGCCACAGAAAATATACCGCCCGAGCCATTCACTCGTGAGTGGTCAGGTAAGGGTGAAATGGTGCGGTAAGAGCGCACCGCGCCGGTGGTAACACCGGTGGCAGGGTAAACCCCACCCGGAGCAAGACCAAATAGGAAAGCGTAGCGTGGCCCGCGCAGCTTTCGGGTAGGTCGCTTGAGGTGAGCGGCGACGCGCATCCCAGATGAATGACTGTTCTCGACAGAACCCGGCTTACAGGCCAGCTTCTTAATTCCCGTTAATCTCCCCGGTTCAAAAAAACGGCCTCGCAAAGGGCCGTTTTTCTTAAAGTTGTTTCTAACTTTCATAGTTAACCTTCTGAATGCATAACATAAATCCGGTGTTTCCCTTGTCTGGGACGGCGCTAAGTCCCTGTCTTTAAAGAAAAAATAGTTGTTTTGCGTACGTTAATCCGCTTGCAAAAAGGTATTTTGCTTTCTATAGTGTCATTTTGTGGGGAAAAGTGGGATTTTGTGGAATTTCGATGCTGACGGGGAACATGATTGTTTAGAGGCATTACCCAACTGAATCTGGATGCCAAAGGCCGCATTGCGATGCCGGCCAAGTATCGTGAGCGTCTGCAAACCGGCTGCGAGGGCAACATGGTCGTGACCATCGACCCGACCAATTCCGCCCGCGAGCCCTGTTTGCTGCTTTACCCCTTGCCCGAGTGGGAGGCGATCCAGGCAAAGATCGATGCGTTGTCGAGTTTTAATCCCGCTTCCCGCAAAGTGCAGCGCTTGCTGGTCGGGCATGCGGACGATGTGGTCATGGACGGCAACGGCAGAATCCTGCTGCCGGCCGCCTTGCGTGATTTTTGCCGGATGGAAAAAAAAGTGGTGTTGATCGGCCAGGGCAAGAAGTTCGAGTTGTGGGACGAGGCCACCTGGAGCGATTGCCGGAATAGCTGGTTGGAAGAGGCGGTCAACGAGGTGGAGACTCTGCCGGCGGAATTGGATTCTCTGTCGTTGTAAAGGAATAGGACGATGCTTTTCATTATTGCGGAGTGCGAACGTGGAACATCAACCGGTTATGTTGCGGCCCGTATTGGAGGCGCTGGATGTTCAGGCTGACGGTATCTATATCGACGGCACGTTTGGCCGGGGCGGGCACGCCGCCGCGATTCTGGAGCGCCTGGGCCCGGCGGGCAGGCTGTTCGCCCTGGACCGTGATCCCGAGGCGGTGGCCGAGGGTCGCAGACGGTTCGGCGACGACCCGCGGTTCGCCATTTTTCATGAATCTTTCGAGATGCTGAAGCACGTGGGCGAGCGATGCGGTATTGAAGGACGGGTGAACGGGATTTTGCTGGACCTGGGGGTTTCCTCTCCCCAGCTTGACGATCCCGGCCGTGGATTCAGTTTTCAGCATGACGGCCCTCTTGATATGCGCATGGACAACAGCCGGGGCGTGTCGGCCGCCGAGTGGCTGGCGCATGCCGGAGAAGCGGAAATTGCCGATGTGCTTTGGCGATACGGCGAGGAGCGTCATGCCCGCCGGATTGCCCGGCAAATCGTGGCGCAACGCGAAACCGAACCGATAACCACCACCGGCCGGCTGGCCGAGTTGATCCGGACGGCCAGCCCGCCGACCGAACGTCACAAAAACCCGGCCACGCGCAGTTTTCAGGCGATCCGGATTTTCATCAATCGCGAGTTGGAAGCCCTGCCCGCCGCCTTGCGGCAGTCGGTCGAGTTGCTTGCTCGTGGCGGCCGGCTGGCCGTTATCAGTTTTCATTCGTTGGAGGACCGCATTGTAAAGCGCTTTATGCGCGAGCAGGCGGCGGGCAAAGCGTTGCCGCGGGGCCTGCCGGTGCGGGACGGTCATGTCGGCCGGAACATGCACCTGATCGGCAAGGCGATGAAGCCGTCGGCCGCCGAGGCGGATGCGAATCCACGCGCGCGAAGCGCGGTGTTGCGGGTCGCGGAAAAACTGTAAGCGCCATGCAGGTTAAGCGGTGGCTGATTTTTCTGGTGTTGCTCGCGGGGGTGGTAAGCGCCTCAGTGGGCCTGGTGTATACAAAGCATATCAATCGAAAGATGTTTGTGGAGTTGAATGGCTTGCAAAAATCACGTGATCGCATGATGACCGAGTTGGGCCAGTTGCAGCTGGAGCACAGCACGTGGTCGACTCATGGACGCGTGGAAAAAATCGCCCGCCAGCAACTGCGTATGAGCAATCCGCGTTTTGATGCAGTGGAAATTATCCGTCGTTGACCATGCGCTTACTGAACCGTAAAACCAGCATCACCTATCCCTACCGGCGCAGCCTGGTGCTGCTGGCGCTGATGCTCAGCCTGCTGATACTGGTAATACGCGGTTACGATTTGCAGGTGTTGCGCCGTGATTTCCTGAGCCTGCAGGGCGATGCCCGCCGGCAGCGGGTGGTGGAGATTCCGGCCCATCGCGGCATGATTGTCGACCGCAACGGCGAACCGCTGGCGATCAGCACGCCGGTCGATTCCATTTGGGTCCATCCCTCCCAATTTCTGGAAAACCCCGACTCACTGCACATTCTCGCAAAAAAAATGCAGTTGAACCCGAAGACATTGCAGGAAAAGTTGTCGAAGGCGGATTCACGTGAATTTGCCTATGTTAAACGACAGCTGCCGCCCGCCGAGGCCAGTGAAGTGATGGAGTTGGGTTTGCCGGGCGTTTTTCTGCAACGCGAATACCGCCGTTACTATCCCGCCGGCGAAGTGACCGCGCATGTACTGGGATTTACCAATATCGACGACCAGGGGCAGGAAGGCCTGGAGCTGGCCTTTAACGATTGGTTGCGTGGCGAGCCCGGGCGGAAGCGGGTGGTTCGCGACCGGCTCGGTCATATCGTCGAGGATATCGAGAGCATCAAGCCCGCCAGGCCGGGCCGCGATTTGCGGTTGAGCATCGACAAGCGCCTGCAGTACGTCGCTTACCGGGAACTGAAAGCCGCGGTGCAGAAACACCGGGCGGTGTCCGGTTCGCTGGTGATGCTTGACAGTTTCAGCGGTGAAATACTGGCGATGGTCAATCAGCCGGCCTTTAACCCCCATAATCGTGACGATTTTCGCGCCGAACTCTACCGAAACCGGGCAATTACCGACGTGTTCGAGCCCGGCTCCACCATGAAACCGTTTACGATCGCCGCGGCGCTGGAGCACGGTCATGTGCAGGCGGCAACGAAAATCAATACCGCGCCGGGGTTTATCAAGGTTTCCGGCCACACGATACGCGATGCGCGCAACTACGGCGTGCTGGATATCAAGGGCATCATTCAGCATTCCAGCAATGTGGGCGCCACCAGGCTGGCCTTGGACATGCCGGCCAGCGACTTGTGGCATATCTATACGCGGTTCGGTTTCGGGCGGGGAACGGGCAGCGGTTTCCCCGGAGAATCGACCGGCGTTCTGCGGAATTTCGACGAGTGGGGGAAAATCGAACAGGCCACGCTGGCTTTTGGTTACGGCGTTTCCACCACTCCGACCCAATTGGCGCATGCTTACAGCATCCTGGCCAACGGCGGTTTGGATCATCCGGTGACGTTTGTGCCTGTCGCCTCGCCGGCAGCTCCCACCAGGATTTTAAGCGAACAAACGTCCCGGCAAATACGCGGCATGCTGGCGACAGTGGTCGAGGAAGGGGGCACCGGCACCCAGGCGGATGTTCCGGGTTACAAAATAGCCGGTAAAACCGGCACGGCCCGCCAGGCCACGTCTCGTGGTTATTCCGAAGAGGACCATTTTTCGATATTCGCCGGCTTTGCCCCGCTCAGTAATCCGCGTCTGGTCATGGTAGTGGTGATAAACCGGCCGGAAGGCCAGTATTACGGCGGCCAGGTTGCTGCGCCCGTATTCGGCGCGGTGATGGAGGATGCATTGCGGCTGCTCAATGTGCCGCCGGATGACCTGCAGACACTTTATGCCCGCGGCCCGGCAGGGGGAGGCGCTTATGATGGCTGAGCAACGCCAAAAGTCGCCCGTGCTGCTGGATTCCCTGTTACAGGGATTAATCGTTTCCGCCGTAGACGCCGTGCCGGTCGCCGGCCTGAACCTCGACAGCCGCCATATCAAGCCGGGCGAAATCTTTTTCGCTCTGCGCGGACGGCGGCACGACGCGTTGCAGTTCGCGACGGCGGCGATCGACAACGGCGCCGTGGCTATTGTCCACCAGAGTCCGGCCAATGACATGTTGACGGAGCTTGCGCGCCAGCGCGGGGTTCGCCTGGTGCATGATCCGGATCTCGACCGCCATCTTGGCATCATCGCCGGCCGCTTTTACGGCGAACCTTCGCGGAAGCTTAAAGTGATCGGCGTAACCGGCACGGACGGCAAAACATCGGTCAGTCATTTCATCGCGCAAAGCTTTGCCGGAGTCGGCCCGGCGTCGGCTCAGCGCTGCGGGCTGATCGGCACGCTCGGTAACGGATTTTACGGCGCATTGGATAAAGCCACCCACACCACGCCCGATGCCGTGCGGGTTCAGGCGTTGCTCGCGGGTTTTGAAGCACGCCAGGCCGGGTACGTGGCGATGGAAGCCTCCTCGCACGCGCTGGATCAGGGGCGGGTTAACGGCGTGGCTTTCGATACCGCGGTGCTGACCAATCTGGGACGCGATCACCTGGATTATCATTCGGACCTGTCCGCCTACCGGGCGGCGAAGCAGCGATTGTTCGCCACGCCGGAGTTGAGCGCCGGTGTGGTCAATCTGCATGACGAATTCGGCCGCGCATTGTTGTCCGCGTACGGAGAAAGCTACCCCGTCAGCGTCTACGGGTTTTGGGACGATGAGGCCGGCAAGGTAACGGCGGCCGACAGGGTGCTGGCCCGCGAACCGGTATTCGACAGCCGGGGCTTTACCGCGAATATCGTCGTTCCCGAAGGGTCGTATGATTTGCGTTGCCGGCTGCTGGGCAGATTCAACGTGCTCAACGTGCTGGCGGCGATTGCCGTTCTGCGGCGCTTTGAAATTCCCATGGACGAAATTGTTGCCGTTGCAAGCCGCTTATGCAGCGTCGATGGTCGCATGCAGCTGACGCATAGGCCGGGACGTCCCGCGGTGGTGGTGGATTATGCGCACACGCCGCAAGCATTGACAGCGGCATTACAGGCATTGCGCGCGCATTGCGCGGGCAGGCTGTGGTGCGTGTTTGGCTGCGGCGGCGACCGCGATGCCGGCAAGCGCCCGGAGATGGGCCGCATAGCCGAGTCTTATGCCGATCGGGTGGTGATCACCGACGACAACCCCCGCTCGGAAGATCCCGCTGCTATCGCGGTTGACATTCTGGCGGGCATGCGCGCACCTGAACGTGCCCTGTTGATACACGACCGTGCGGAAGCCATTGAAAAGACTATCCACGCGGCACAGACCGAAGACCTGGTGCTGATTGCCGGCAAGGGGCACGAGAACACCCAGCAGATCAAAGACGAACTTCTGCCGTTTCATGATCAAACGGTGGTGAACCGGGTGCTGCAGGACTCGGGGAGTTTCGCGCGATGAGTTTGAGTTATCGAAGCATTGCCGAAGCCGCCCAGGGCCGTTTGATCGGCGATGACGGTTTGTTTCAAAGCGCGAGCACCGACAGCCGGCGGTCGCAGGCCGATGATCTGTTTATTGCGTTGCGCGGCGAGCATTTTGACGCGCATGATTTTCTGGGCCAGGCGGTTGCATGCGGCGCGAAGGCGGTGATGGTGGACCATGAATGCGAGGTGAATGTCACCCAGATCGTGGTGCCCGACACCCGCTTGGGGCTGGGCGCATTGGCGAAGTTATGGCGGCAACAGTTCAGGCCGCCGATGATCGCCATTACCGGCAGCAACGGCAAAACCACCGTCAAGGAAATGCTGGCCTCCATTCTCAAACGCATGGGCGAAACGCTGGTGACGCAGGGGAATTTGAACAACGATATCGGCGTGCCGCTCACACTGTTGCGTCTGCGCGACGATCACCGCTACGCCGTGATCGAAATGGGCGCCAATCATCCGGGTGAAATCCGTTACCTGGCGGGACTGGCGGAGCCCGATGTCGGGCTGATCACCAACGCCGGTCCGGCGCATCTGGAAGGATTCGGTGACATCGAGGGTGTTGCCAGGGCCAAGGGCGAATTGTTTGAACAGTTGTCCGAACCGCAGATTGCGGTGATCAATGCCGACGATCAATACGCATCGCTGTGGCGCAAGTCAGCTTCCCGCTGCCGCCGGCTGGAGTTCGGCCTGGAGCATGGAGACGTGGCGGTCAAAGGCGCCTGGCAGCCGGATTTCAGCCGGCTGCTGATCGATACCGCTCAGGGCAGCTGTGAAATCACCTTGCCTGTCCCGGGTATTCATAATGCCCGCAATGCATTGGCCGCGGCGGCTGCCGCCGCGGCGGTAGGTGCGGGGCCGGCCGAAATCAAAGCCGGACTGGAAGCGATGCAACCCGTGAAAGGCCGGCTTTATCCTCGAACCGGCGTGCACGGTATGAAAATTCTCGACGATACCTACAACGCCAACCCCGAGTCGCTGCGGGCGGCGCTGGAAGTGGTCGCCGCCATGCCCGGCGAGGCATGGTTGATATTGGGCGACATGGGCGAACTGGGCGCCGCGGGGCCGGAGCTGCACGGCCGCATGGGTGAATCGGCAATGCAGCATGGTATACGCCGCCTGTTTGCGCTGGGACCGTTAAGCGCGCTGGCCGCCGAACGTTTTGGCGCCAATGCGCATCACTATGCCGCTGACCAGTATCAGGCGCTGATCAGAGATGTGCGGGCGGCCGCCGCGCAGAGTTCCGGTACAACTGTCAATTTACTGGTGAAAGGTTCGCGGGCGATGCGCATGGAACGGATCGTGGCCGGACTGTCGGCGGATGAGAACGCGCCTTCACCCAAAGCCGTGGAGAGTTAACGGATGTTCCTGATACTTGCGGAATGGCTGCAACAGCATGTGCACACC
>DASVCP010000517.1:0-5735 GCA_036381555.1 Gammaproteobacteria bacterium | reverse complement strand
CCATGGAAGGCCATTGGGAAACCGGAAGCGGTGTTCCACTTTTGCTGTTCGCTTTTCCAGACGAGGCGGCGGAAACAAACCGGTATGCGTTCGGTATTCCCAAGGGCGCGAGTTTGCTGCTGGAGCACACGCTTGAAGGCGAGGTGAGGGGGCTTAAGGATGTTGCGCCGGAGGACAGGCCGCCGGTAGCGCCCGTGTTCTTTTCGTTTCGCATCATGGTCGGCATAGGCCTGTTGATGTTTTTTGTCGCCTGGCTGGGCGTAATGTACATCTGGCGTGGGGTTTATTTACAAAAGCGGTGGTTCTTGCTATCCGTTGTTGCCATGACGCCGGCGGGTTTTATCGCCACGCTCGCCGGCTGGTATGTGGCCGAAATCGGCCGGCAACCGTGGGTGGTTTACGGCCTGATGCGAACCGCCGATGCGGTATCGCCGATATCGGCGGCCCAGGTATGGTCAAGTCTGACGGTATTTGTCATCGTCTACAGTGCGTTGTTTGTTGCCTATCTGTTTTATCTGCTGCGGATTATTCGCCAGGGACCCGGCACCGACGTCACTTCCGTGGACCATTCGGCGATTGAAAAACCGCTGTCTCCCGCTACACACGGCCGCCCCGCGTTTTTGCCGACGGAGGACGAGTAATGGACCTGACGCTGGTTTGGGCCGGGATCATCGCGTTGGGCGTGATGGTGTATATCATTCTCGACGGCTTCGACCTTGGGGTGGGAATTCTGTTTCCGCTGGCGAAATCCCACCGGCACCGCGATATCATGATGAACAGCGTTACGCCGTTCTGGGACGGTAACGAAACCTGGCTGGTAATGGGTGGCAGCGCATTGCTGGCGGCGTTTCCCAAAGCGTACGCGGTACTGTTGCCGGCGCTTTATCTGCCGTTGCTGGCCATGCTGATCGCGCTGGTTTTCCGTGGCGTCGCCTTCGAGTTTCGCTTCAAGGCCGATACCGGCCACCGGGTGCTATGGGATATTTCGTTCAGTTTCGGCAGCGCGGTCGCCGCTTTCTGCCAGGGCCTGGTATTGGGCGCGGTGGTACAGGGACTGAAGGTGGAGAACGGCGCCTATGCCGGCGGCGCATTCGACTGGCTGACGCCGTTTTCGCTGATCACCGGCCTGGCCGTGGTATGCGGATACGCCCTGCTGGGCGCCACCTGGCTGATTCGCAAAACCGAGCATGACCTTCAGCGCTGGAGTTATCGAATGGCTCGCCGGCTGTTGCCGTTACTGTTGCTGTTTATTGTCGTGGTCAGTATCTGGACGGCCTGGTCGTCCGAAGCGATCGCGGAACGCTGGTTCAGTCTGCCGAATTTTTATGTTCTGTCGCAAGTGCCGTTGGCGACGGTGTTACTGGCGGGCGGCGCCGGGTATTGCCTGGTCAAACGGATTCAGGGCCCCCCGTTTGTATTGAGCGTGGCATTGTTTCTGTTGTCCTATATCGGCCTGGTCATCAGTCTATGGCCATATATCGTGCCGCGGGCGATCACCGTATGGGAAGCTTCATCGCCTGAGGAAACGCAGCTGTTTTTACTGGCGGGGTTTCTGGTCTTTATGCCGCTGGTAATCGCCTACACGATCATGGGCTACCGGATCTTCGCAGGCAAGGTCGGGGAAGACGAGGGCTATCATTGACACATGGCGGGCAAAAAACTCAAACAGTGGAGTTGGTTCCTGCTGTTGTATGTCGCCGGGATAGTGGCTGTCGGAACAATGGGTTACCTGCTTAAATGGATTATCGGTCTGTTGTAGCGATTTTTCCCGCGGGTGCATCACATCAATATGAAGCAGCATGCTCTTGCATGCCTGCTTATGGTGCATTGTTTGCCGGCATTATAAAAATACTTTACATAAATCCAATATGAATCAATAGCTTAGAAAAAGCTCCTCATTGGCATGCCCTTTGCTTTTTCCGAATTGCCCGGTTCATGTTATTCATCGACTCGCCCCCTGGGGTCTTTAGATAACTTGATTCAGTGTAGGCAAGGCGTCTTCTCCGCCGTCCTCTCCCCCCTCCACCGGCGGAAAGGCGCCTTTTTGGGGTGTTGGGGTTCACGTGACCAATTACTCGAATCTATAACTAATGTTAAGAGGTGATCATGAATAAGAAAATCATGACGGAAAGGATTATCGACGCGAAGATCGCCAAGGGCCTTACCTGGGAAACCATCGCCGCGGAGATTGGTATGTCACCGGTCTGGACGGTATCGGCGTGTTTCGGTGAGAACAGCATGCCGGCGGAGATTGCCGACAGGCTGTGTTCGTTG
Source organism: Gammaproteobacteria bacterium (assembly GCA_036381555.1). Classification (GTDB taxonomy): domain Bacteria; phylum Pseudomonadota; class Gammaproteobacteria; order HTCC5015; family HTCC5015; genus DASVCP01. The sequence continues at coordinate 3,461 of DASVCP010000517.1, read as the reverse complement.
TTGGAACTGCCGGCTGAAATTTCAGTCGCGCTGCAAGCGTTTCCCTACAAGGGAACCGGCATGCAGAAAAGCGTTCCCACCGATCCGCTGGTTTATCGTTTTTATGAAATCATATTGGTCTACGGCGATACCATCAAGGAGCTGATTCACGAGAAATTCGGTGACGGCATCATGAGCGCGATCGATTTCACCATGAATATCGACAAGCAGGAAGACCCGAAAGGCGACCGCGTCGTGGTGACCATGAACGGCAAGTTCCTGCCGTACAAAAAATGGTAATGAAAAAAGGCATTAACCACGGAGGGCACGGAGAGCACTGAGGAAAGGAACCCCCCAAAAAGTTTGTTTACTTCTATTCAAATGGCTGCTGAAAAATCTTGTTGAAATTCATAGCATAATAATGATTTTCCAGCGCTCTTTCCGTGTCCTCTGTGTTCTCCGTTGTTAAAGTTTTTTTTATAATTTAAAAATAACAATAAACCAGATGATCAGTACGCACAGCGAGCCGGCGATAAACGCCAGCATGCGGTGAATGACATTGTTATAGGTAATGTGGATAAACGCATGGATGCAGCGCAGCAGCACGAACAGCCAGGCGAATATCGGCAGCAAAACATGTTCTATGTTGAGGGCGACCGACAAAAGACCTGCGGTATAGAACAACACCGGCACTTCAAACAGGTTGGAAAAATGCCGGCTGAGTTTAAGCAAATATTCGGGGGAATCCCCGCTCATGATTCTGAAGTAGCCAATACTGATTTTGCCGGTCCGTACGGAATTGATTCGAGACACGCCCATCAGAGTCATGACAGTGAATGTCAGCAACACCATGGCAAACATTGGGTAAATCATAACGTTGCTCCTGTTTCGATTGCCAGCAGAATGCCTGAACCGGCAAGCATGCCGCCGCTGATTTTATTGATTAAACCGGTTCTGGCGGGATCTCTCAGCCAATTGCTCAATGTATTACCGCCGGTTGCATATAGCAACTGCCATAATCCGTCGATCAACAGGAATACAAAGGCGAGTAACATCAACTGCATCGGCAGGGACTGATCGGGTTCGATGAACTGAGGGAACAGCGCGCCGAAAAAAACAATGCCTTTCGGATTACTGGCGGCGACCAGAAAGCCTCTTGAAAAGATCTGTAGTGCTTTGGAAGATCCGCCGACGGCAACATGCCGAGTTGCCGGTGTATATGCGATGCGATATCCGAGGTAAATCAGGTAGGCTGCCCCCAACCATTGAATCGCAGGAAGCAGTTTTTCAGAGGTTTGCAATAACGCCCCCAAACCGCTTGCTGACAGCAGCATCAACAGCATGTTGCCCGATGAGGTGCCGGCTATGCCGGACAGCGCTTTGCCCGTTCCGTAAATCGCGCCGTTCGACAAGGCAAACATCATAACCGGCCCCGGCGTGGCTGAAATGAAAAAAGCCAGTGGAATATACAAAAACCAGGATTCAAGCGCCATGGGCTTTCCAGCGTTTGGGGCAGCCGGGGTTTCTCAGATAGCGCTGGCAAGTTTGTCGCGAAACATAAAGTAAACCGCTCCCAGTAAACACAGACCCGCCCAGAAATAATCGGTTTTCAAGGGCTCTTTCATGTAGAACACCGCAAACGGCACGAACACCGTCAAGGTGATGACTTCCTGGAGAATTTTGAGCTGCCCGACGTTGAGGACCGTGAAACCGATCCTGTTGGCCGGCACCTGAATCAGGTACTCGAACAGGGCGATACCCCAGCTGACGAGTGCGGCAACAATCCACGGCTTGTGGTTCAGCTCTTTAAGATGAGCGTACCAGGCGAAGGTCATAAAGACATTGCTGAGGCTGAGCAGCACTACGGTTAAGGCGATTTGGCGCATAGGTTTCCTGAAGGTACGTGACGGGGAAAGCCTAGCTTAAACCATTTGTATTTGTCGATATGCGCGGAAAAAAGAGATCCAGGGCTGCCTGCGGATCGATTCAGAGTTTCGGTAATCCGGCCGTTCATAAAAAGCTCGGGGCGGTTATGACCGCCCCGAGATCTGGGATTACATGGATAGCGGAGAAACTACCACCAGTAGACCGACGCCCACGGGTAGCTGCCCGCGGTGGCGCTGAAGTGGTAGTAGTCACTGCTGCCCTTCGATGGCAACGACGCGCCCGGTGTGGTCACCGCCGTGCCCGAACCGTTTACGGTCACGCTGATGCTGCGGCCGGCAAAGTTCGACACGCCCCAGCCGTTCACGTTGCTCTGCACACGGAAGCAGTACGGACCGGTGGTGTTGAAGTTACCGGACTGACCGCCAGACTTGATATCGGAACAGCTGCCGCTGCCGCCGGAACTGGAACTGCTGCTGGAGGAAGACGAGCTGGACGAAGAACTGCTTGACGACGAACTGCTGCTGCTCGAAGACGAACTGGATGACGAGCTGGAAGAACTCGAAGAGCTCGAAGAACTACTGCTCGACGACGAACTCGATGAATTTTCGCCTACCACGCCGTATGGGGGTACGGGCTGGTCGTTCTCGCAAGTGCTGCGGGAAATACAGCTTTGCTGATTTTCCCAGCCCCAGCCGCTTTGGGTGGTGACGCACAAGGGATAAAGGGTACCCCACCAGTTGCATTGCAATCCACCGCCACCGCTCGATGAGCTGGATGAAGACGAGCTGGAAGAGCTTGATGACGAGCTGCTGCTCGACGACGAGGAACTCGAAGAAGAACTGCTGCTGGAAGAGGAACCGGAGCCGCCGCAGCCGCTGTAAACCGTCGCGCATTGTGACGTTTGAGCGATGCCGTTGGCGCCGTTGATCAGGCGGTTACCCCACGACGACAGGTTGTTCGGATCCCAGTTGATGGCGATGTCGAGCGAGGTGCAGCAACTGCCGTTGCCCGACCAGGACCAGCCGATATAACCCACGCTGCGTTGCTGCGCCTGGCTCATGATTGCGTCCTCGTCCACCGGTTGACCTTGATGATCTGCGCCGAACTCGCCGACGATGAATGCCACGCCGGCATTCTGCATCGCCTGCATATAACTGCTGACGTTCGATGCGCTGGAAAACACTTCATACATGTGAACCGACAGCAGTGTGTTGCCCATCGGGTCGCCGTTGGCGATCTGTTGGGCATTGTCGCGCATGTAAAATTGCCAGTCCTGCCCCCAGTTGGCCGCGTCGACTACCAGGGTATGGGTGAAACCGGCGGCGCGCATGTCTTGAATCGCCGCAATGGTATCGTTGACATAGGTGCTTTCTGCGACGTTGTTGCCGAACGGTTCGTTGGCAATGTTGATCAATACATAATCTTCTTCGCCCATGACCGCGCTGCGAATATCCGAGCTGGTCCAGTAGGCGACCGCGTCAGAAATATGAACTGCCGCGCTGGCTTCACCCCAGCCGGTGGCGTCGTGTACTTCAAGCATACAGATCAGCCGGTTGGTTTTACACATCTGGATCACGTTGGCCACGTCCGAGCCG
>DASVCP010000516.1:0-15175 GCA_036381555.1 Gammaproteobacteria bacterium | reverse complement strand
GGAAAACGTCGGCGTGCTGCTGCCGACCTCGATCGGCGCAGTGGCGGTGTTTTTCGGCTTGCAGGCGTCCAACCGCGTGCCGGCGATGCTGAATTACTCCACCGGCCTGAAAAACCTCGAGTCCGCCTGCGCGACCGCCTGCGTCAACACCATCCTGACTTCGCACCGGTTTGTGGCGCTGGCGCGCTTGCAGGAAACGGTCGAGGCGCTGTCCCAAAGCCGCCGCGTGATCTACCTGGAAGACCTGAAAGCGGAGCTGGGACGCCGCGACAAGCTGTTCGGCCTGTTTGCGCGCTTTTTGCCCGGCCTCTGCTACCGGCTGCTGGCCGGGCGGCCGGACCCGGACGAGGCCGGCGTGATCCTGTTCACCTCCGGCTCGGAAGGCGTGCCCAAGGGCGTGGTGCTGTCACACACCAATATCCAGGCCAACCGCTTCCAGTTGAGCGCCCGCATCGACTTCAATGCCACCGATATCCTGTTCAACGCGCTGCCCATTTTCCATTCGTTCGGGCTGACCGGCGGCCTGCTGCTGCCGCTGCTGTCGGGCATCAAGACCTTTTTGTACCCATCGCCGCTGCACTACCGCATCGTGCCGGAACTGGCCTACGAGACCAACGCCACCATCATGTTCGGCACCGACACGTTCCTCAGCGGCTACGCCCGCAAGGCGCACCCTTACGATTTTTACAGCATCCGCTACATTTTCGCCGGCGCGGAGCGGGTGCGGGCCGAGACCCGGCAGATTTATTCGGAAAAATTCGGCATCCGCCTGCTGGAAGGCTACGGCGCCACCGAAACCGCGCCGGTGCTGACCGCCAATACGCCGATGCAGTACAAGCCGGGCACGGTCGGCCGGATGCTGCCGGGCATCGACCACCGGCTGGCGCCGGTGCCGGGCATCGAACGCGGCGGCCGGCTGGAAGTTTCGGGGCCCAACATCATGCTCGGCTATTTGCTGCATGACCGCCCCGGCGTGCTGCAACCGCCGGCGGACGGCTGGTACGACACGGGCGATATCGTCGACATCGACGCGGAAGGTTTCGTCACCATCATCGGCCGCGCCAAGCGGTTCGCCAAAATCGCTGGCGAAATGGTGTCGTTGACGGCGGTGGAGAACATGATCGACGCCGCGTGGCCCGACAACAGCCACGCGGTGGTAGGCGCACCCGACCCGCGAAAAGGGGAACAATTGTTGCTTGTAACCGATTACAAACAGGCTGACCGCAGGATTCTGTCCGAGTACGCCCAAGCGCACGGTATTCCGGAGTTGATGGTGCCCCGCCATATCATCGTGGTCGATAAAATCCCGCTGCTGGGAACCGGTAAGACCGATTATGCCGCCGTGCAAACCATTGTAAATGACAAACTCAACAAGTAATCGTTGAGGCACAGTCAACAAAACGCCCGCCGTGTCCGTCAACAAGTGACGGAAATCCGACAAAGCAGACTTTTTTTTGTCACTAACGGCAACTTATGCCCGTATGATTTATCTACACTGCCAATGATTTCACAAATTAATTTTTTGCCTCCATGCATATTTTCCCTTTGTACACTGTCTAACGACATGGTTTTGCAACCGTTTTAAAACAGCCCAAGTGTGGGCCACCGAATTTAATCATTAAATAATTTCACGTCAGCCACTGGCATATGACTTGCTTCATCTATACTTAAGGATAAGCAACTTGTCTTTCGGATCATAACCCCGAAGCGGGAAACGAAGCGGATTTCATATGGGTTTTGGTTGAGCTGAGAGGGGCCGTAGTCATGAAAATTTTCAGTCATTATCAGAATCGTTACGAAGACGCCAAGCACGAAGAATATTCACTGCAGGAATATCTGGAACTCTGTAAAAGCGATCCCACAACCTATGCCAGCGCCGCCGAGCGCATGTTGATGGCCATCGGCGAACCCCAACTGGTCGATACCCGCAACGATCACCGTCTGAGCCGCATTTTTTCCAACAAAGTCATCAAGCTTTACCCCGCTTTCAAGGATTTTTACGGCATGGAGGAAACGATTGAAAACATCGTTTCCTATTTCCGGCACGCCGCGCAGGGCCTGGAAGAGAAAAAACAGATTCTTTACCTGATGGGGCCGGTCGGCGGCGGCAAGTCCTCGCTGGCCGAACAGTTGAAACGGTTGATGGAAAAGTTCCCGATCTATGCGATCAAAGGCTCGCCGATCAACGAGTCTCCGTTGGGTTTGTTTTCCCCACAGGAAGACGCCGGCATTCTGGAAGACGACTACGGCATTCCGCGGCGTTACCTGACCGGCATCATGTCACCCTGGGCGATCAAGCGCCTGCACGAAATGAACGGCGACATCACCCAGTTCAAAATCGTCAAACTCAGACCCTCCGTGCTGGAGCAAATCGGCATCGCCAAAACAGAACCCGGCGACGAAAACAATCAGGACATCTCCTCGCTGGTGGGTAAAGTGGACATCCGCCAGCTCGAACATTTTTCCCAAAACGATCCGGACGCGTATTCCTTTTCCGGCGGACTTTGCAAGGCCAACCAGGGCCTGCTGGAGTTCGTGGAAATGTTCAAAGCGCCGATCAAGGTGCTGCACCCGCTGCTGACCGCCACACAGGAAGGCAATTACATGGGCACCGAAGGGCTGTCGGCGATTCCGTTCGACGGCATCGTGCTGGCGCATTCCAACGAATCCGAATGGCTGGCGTTCAAGAACAACCGCAACAACGAAGCGTTCCTCGACCGCATCAACATTGTCACCGTGCCGTACTGCCTGCGGGTTTCCGAAGAAATCAAGATCTACGAGAAACTGCTTACCCACAGTTCGCTGGCCAACTCGCCCTGCGCGCCCGACACCTTGAAAATGATGGCGCAGTTCTCGGTGCTCTCGCGACTGAAAGAACCGGAAAACTCCAATATCGAATCCAAGATGAAGGTTTACGACGGCGAAAACCTGAAAGACGTCGATCCGAAAGCCAAGTCCTATCAGGAGTACCGCGATTACGCCGGCGTCGACGAAGGCATGACCGGCCTGTCGACTCGGTTTGCATTCAAGATCCTGTCGAAGGTTTTTAATTACGATCACGCCGAAATTGCGGCCAATCCCGTACACCTGCTTTACGTACTGGAACAGCAAATCGAGAAAGAGCAGTTCCCGCCGGAAGTGCAGGAAAGGTATATTTCCTATATAAAAGGTATCCTCGCCAAGAACTACGCGGACTTCATCGGCAAGGAAATCCAGACCGCCTACCTGGAATCGTATTCCGAATACGGCCAGAACATCTTCGACCGCTACGTGGTGTACGCGGACTACTGGATACAGGACGAAGAATACCGCGACCAGGATACCGGTGAAATTCTGGACCGCGCCGCGCTGAACGAGGAACTGGAAAAGATCGAGAAGCCGGCGCAGATCAGCAATCCGAAAGACTTCCGCAACGAAATCGTCAATTTCGTTCTGCGGGCACGGGCGAAAAACGCCGGCAAAAACCCCACCTGGACCAGCTATGAAAAGCTGCGCGAAGTCATCGAAAAGAAAATGTTCTCCAACACCGAGGACCTGTTGCCGGTAATTTCCTTCAACGCCAAGGCCTCGGCGGAAGACCAGAAGAAGCACGAGAATTTCGTCGCCCGGATGATGGCGAAAGGTTACACCGAGAAACAGGTAAGGTTGCTTTCGGAGTGGTACTTGCGCGTACGCAAAGCTTCGTGATGAGCGACCGCCATGACCCAGATCATCGACAGGCGGCTGAATGGTAAAAACAAAAACGCTGTCAACCGGCAGCGGTTTATCAAGCGGTTCCGCCAGCAGATAAAACAGGCGGTTGCCGAAGCGGTCGCCGAACGCAGCATCACCGACATCGACCAGGGCGAACGGATCAACATTCCCAGCAAGGACACGGCCGAACCGGTTTTCCGTCACGGAGCCGGCGGCCGCCGGGAAATCGTGCAGCCCGGCAACCAGGAGTTCGTGGTCGGCGACACCTTTCCGCGCCCGAAAACCGGGCAGAAGAAAGGCGGCAGCAACGCCGGCAACAGCGGCGAGTCCACCGACGAATTCGTGTTCCAGCTCTCCCGCGAGGAATTCCTGGAATTCTTTTTCGAAGACCTGGCGCTGCCCGACCTGGTCAAAACGCAACTGACCAAGATCCACGAACACAAATGGGTGCGGGCCGGTTACACGGTGCAGGGCGTACCGACCAATATCAACGTCATCCGTTCGTTGCGCGGCGCTCTGGCGCGGCGTATTGCGCTGCGCAATCCCCGCGAGCGTCAGCTTGAGGAAGCCGAGGAAAGGCTGCACGCACTGCAGCAAAGCCCCGACGCCGACGACCCGGTGACGGCGCGCATGATTCGCGAACTGGAAGACGAGATCGTTGCGCTGAAACGCCATATCGAAGCCGTGCCGTTTATCGACGAGTTCGACCTGCGTTACAACAACCGTATCAAGCAACCCAAGCCCATCACCCAGGCCGTGATGTTCTGCCTGATGGACGTATCCGGCTCGATGACCCAGGAGCGCAAGGATATCGCCAAGCGGTTCTTTATCCTGCTGTATCTGTTTCTTATCCGCAACTACGAACATATCGACGTGGTTTTCATCCGCCATCACACCACCGCCAAGGAGGTCGACGAACAGGAGTTCTTTTATTCCCGCGAGAGCGGCGGCACCGTGGTTTCAAGCGCACTGGAGCTGATGTACGAGATTATCGCCAAGCGCTATCCCAGCCACGAGTGGAACATCTACGCCGCCCAGGCGTCCGACGGCGACAACTGGGACGACGACACCGAAAACTGTCGCGACCTGCTGATGGGAAAGATCATGCCGTTGTTGCAGTATTACGCCTACATCGAAATCCACGACCGCGACGACAAGCGACTCTGGCAGGAGTACAAAACCGTGCAGGCGGCCTACGGCAATTTCGCCATGCAGCGTATTGAAAGCGTCGAAGACATTTACCCGGTATTCCGTGAACTTTTCAAGAAACGAGCAGATGGCTGACTACATTTCAACCTGTTCCGACTGGACTTTCGAACTCATCGACCGATACGACCAGGAAATCGGCCGCGTCGCCCGCAACTACGGTCTCGACACCTATCCCAACCAGATCGAAATTATCAGCGCCGAACAAATGATGGACGCCTACTCGTCCATCGGCATGCCGGTCGGCTACAACCACTGGACCTACGGCAAGAAATTCCTGGAGTACGAACACTCCTACCGCCGCGGTCATATGGGACTGGCCTACGAAATCGTGATCAACTCCGACCCTTGTATCGTGTACCTGATGGAAGAAAACACCATGACGATGCAGGCGCTGGTGATCGCGCACGCCGCCTACGGCCACAACTCGTTTTTCAAAAACAACTATTTGTTCCAGACCTGGACCAGCGCCGACGCCATCATCGACTACCTGCTGTTCGCCAAGAATTATGTCGCCGAGTGCGAGCAGCGTTACGGCGTTGAAGAAGTCGAGCTGATGCTGGATTCCTGCCACGCGCTGATGAACTACGGTGTCGACCGCTACAAGCGGCCGTCCAGACTTTCCGCGCAACAGGAAATCAGCCGCCAGAAGGAACGCGAAGCCTATCTGCAGTCGCAGGTCAACGATTTATGGCGGACATTGCCGGTCAGGAAAACGGAGAAACGCAAAAAAAACGCGAAACCGTTTCCGGCAGAGCCCCAGGAGAACCTGCTGTATTTCATTGAAAAGAACGCGCCCTTGCTTGAACCGTGGCAACGCGAAATCGTACGGATTGTTCGCAAGATCGCCCAGTATTTCTATCCGCAGCGCCAGACCCAGGTCATGAACGAGGGCTGGGCGTGCTTCTGGCACTACACACTGTTGAATACCTTGTACGATGAAGGGCTGGTGAACGAAAGCTTCATGTTCGAGTTCCTGCAATCGCACACCAACGTTATCGCGCAGCCGCCTTTCAACAACAAGCATTTCAGCGGCATCAATCCTTACGCGTTGGGTTTTTCCATGATGCAGGACGTAAAGCGCATCAGCCAACAGCCGACTGCCGAAGACCACGAATGGTTTCCGGATATCGCCGGCGGCGACTGGCGGGAAAACCTGGATTTCGCCATGCGCAACTTCAAGGACGAGAGCTTTATCGCCCAGTACCTTTCACCAAAACTTATCCGCGACTTAAAACTGTTCGCGGTGCTGGACGACGACCGCCGCGACGAATACGAAATCTCGGCGATACACAACAACAAGGGATACCAGCATCTGCGGCAGGCGCTGGTGGACCAGTACAACCTCGGCAGCCAGGAACCGGACATCCAGGTCTACAACGTCAACCTGCGCGGCGACCGTTCGCTGACGCTGCGCCATACCCAGTACAACCGGCGACCGCTGGGTGATACGGCACCGGAAGTGTTGAAACATTTGAAACGGCTGTGGCAGTTCCCGGTAAGATTGGAAACGGTGGACCAAAAGGGGAATGTTTCACTGCTTCATGAAATAAAATAATTCATTAGAATATCGCGATAACTTTCGACTGAAATCGATCATGATTTGCCATGACTGACACGCTTACGCTTGCCATCGACGTTGGGACGCACACCACACGCGCGCTTGTCTCCGATGCCGACGGCAATGTGCTGGCCCATGCCCAACGCGAGAATTACACCCTCCGGCCGGCGACCGGGCACGTCGAACAGGACGGCAAGGACATTATCAATTCGATATATGCCGTTGTCGAATCGGTCACCTCGAGAATCCACGGCATAAAACAGGCGGGCATGGCCATCCAGCGCTCGTCGGTCATCGCCTGGGACCGTTACACAGGTCACCCGCTGTCGCCCGTATTGAGCTGGCAGGATACCCGCGCCGCCAATTCCGTCGCCGCCCTCGACAGGCACGCCGACGATATAAAGTCGCGCAGCGGCCTGGTGCTGACGCCGTTCTATGGCGCGAGCAAACTGAATTGGCTGCTGCAAAACGATCCGGAAGTGGCGGCCTCCCGGGAAGACGAGCGGCTTTGCATCGGCCCGCTGGCCTCTTACGTGCTTTTTAAACTGCTGGCCAAAAAACCCTACCTGGTCGATGAAAGCAACGCCGCCCGCACGCAACTGTGGAATCTGCAGGCCCGCGCCTGGGATACCAGACTTTGTGAACTGTTCGATATACCCCAATCACTGCTGCCTGAAGTTTTGCCCACCTGCGCTCACTATGGACGCGTGATCGACACCAGCATACCGTTGACCGCCGTGTGCGGTGACCAGAATGCGGCCTTTTACAGCATCGGCAATTTGCCCGCCGAAACCGCGTTCATCAACCTCGGCACCGGCGCGTTTATCCTGTCGCCGACCGGGCAGACACCCAAGCCGCACCCGCGGTTGCTGACCACTCTGGCGTTCAGTAACCCGGACCGGGTGCAATACATGCTTGAAGCCACGGTGAACGGCGCGGGCAGCGCCCTGCAGTGGGCCAGACAACGCTGGCGTATCGCCGACCTTCACGGCGTGCTGCCCGGCTGGCTGCGGGAAATCGACAATCCACCCGTGTTTTTAAACACCATCGGCGGACTCGGCTCGCCCTGGTGGCGGTCGGGCCTGGAGCCACGCTTTGTCGATATGCAACCGGACAGCGAAAACAATCCGGCGTTGTGCGTGACGGCCATCGTCGAGAGCATTGCCTTCATGCTGATGCATAACCTTGAGACGTTAAAGCAAGCCGGACAATCCTGCACGCAATGCATGGTCAGCGGCGGCCTGGCCTCGCTCGACGGCCTCTGTCAGAAACTGGCCAACCTTACTACCATGCCGGTGCTGCGGCTGGCCACCCGGGAAGCCACCGCCCTGGGCGCCGCCCTGCTGGCAAGTTCGTTGCCTCCCGCCGAACCCGTCATCGAACACCGTTTCGAACCCAAACCCGACCCCGGCCTCACCCAACGCTACAACCGGTTCTTAGAAGGACTTCGAGATTTAATTAGATAAAAGAATTAACCACGGAGCGCACGGAGAACACGGAGAAATTCAACTAAAATCGCTTCAACACTCTCTTAACCGGAAAGGAACCGGGTTAGAAAAATGATCAGTTCCAACGCTTTTACTGCTGTCACGACTTTGATTCGAATTTTTTGACTTATTTTTTTCCTCTCTGTGCACTCCGTGCGCTCCGTGGTTAGATAGTTTTTTTGATTTTTTGTGTTAACTTAAGCACATGAAACAAAAACAACCGATACTTGTCGCGCATCGGGGCTGGCCGGCGCGTTACCCGGAAAACACCCTGATCGGCATTGAGGCCGCGCTCAAAGCCGGCGCGAAGGCGATCGAGTTCGACGTGCAGCTCAGCGCCGACAAGATGCCGATGCTGTTTCATGACGAAACACTGATGCGGATCACGGGCCGGGAAGGCTATATCATGGAAACCGGGCTTGCCGCGCTTAAAACAATGGAAGCGTACGAGCCCGGCCGGTTCGAGGATCGCTACAAAGGCACGCCGGTAAGCACGCTGTCCGAGCTGGTCGAGTTGCTCGCCGATTACCCGGATGTCGAGGTGTTCGTGGAGATCAAGCGCGAGAGCATGGTCTGTTTCGGTATAGAAGTCGTGATGGACCGTGTGATCGAAAAGATCGCACCCATCCGCGCACAATGCGTGCTCACGTCGTTCGAGGCGCCGGCGCTGTTGTACAGCCGCGAGACCGGCTTTAAAAAAATCGCCTGGGTGATCAGCGAGTACGGCCCTGCCTCGGAAAAAATCGCCGGATCGTTGCAACCCGACTTTCTGGTGTGCAACCGGAAAAAAATTCCCGCCACTCCCGGCGCGCTGTGGCCCGGTAACTGGCAATGGATGTTGTACGTGAGCAACGATCCGCGGGAAGCCATGCAATGCTTTGAAACAGGCGCGCGTTACGTGGAGACCGATGATATCGGCGCCATGCTGCCGGCATTTCAATCTCAATAAAAAACTCATGGATTTCGACATCATCGTTATCGGCGGCGGCATTCAGGGAGCCGGCGTGCTGCAGGCGGCCGCCGCCGCCGGCTATTCCGCCTTGTTGCTGGAGCAGCAGGCCGAACCGGCCGCCGGCACATCGAGCCGTTCGTCCAAGCTCATTCACGGCGGCCTGCGCTACCTGGAAAGCGGCGAGATCGGGCTGGTCTACGAGTGCCTGCGGGAACGAAAACTGCTGCTGCAAAACGCACCGCAACTGGTGAAGCTGCAACCGTTTTATATTCCCGTATACCAGGAAAGCAAGCGACGCCCATGGACTATTCAAGCGGGACTGATCCTGTACACCCTGCTGGCCGGTCTCGAGAAGAAAACCATTTTCCGCGTCATCAAAAGAAATCGCCGGGAGGAGCTCAACGGCCTGAAACAGGCCGGCCTGCTAAAGGTATTCCGTTACGCCGACGCACAGACCGACGATGCCGCCCTGACCCGCGCCGTGCTGCACTCGGCGCAAACGTTGGGCGCCGAGGTTCGGCTGAACGCGAAATTTCTCAATGCAGACCGTTCTGAACAGGGCTATGCCGTTAACTATCTAAACCGGCAAACCGGCGCAACGCACCGCTTAAGCGCGCATGCGCTGGTGAACGCTGCCGGCCCGTGGATCAACCGGGTGATGGACGGCATCCAGCCCGCACCGGCACCTTTCGGTATCGACCTGGTGCAAGGCAGTCACATTCTGCTGCCCGGCAGCATCGGCGAACGCATTTATTATCTCGAAGCGCCGCGGGATAAGCGCGCGATATTCGTGATGCCCTGGAAAGGCAACCTGATGGTCGGCACGACGGAGCATGTTTTCGAAGGCGATCCGGCCGACACTGCGGCGACACCGGAAGAAATCGCCTATCTACTCGGCGTCTTCAACCACTACTTCCCGCAATTCTATGCACACGGCCCGGCCACCGAACGCGACCTGCTCGGCAGCTTCGCCGGCCTGCGCGTATTGCCGAAAGACACCAGCAACCCTTTCGTGAGAACCCGCGAGACGCAATACGTCTATGACGACAAACACCGCCCGAGACTAGTGGCCATTTACGGCGGCAAACTCACCTCGTATCGTTCCACCGCCGAAAAAGTCGTTAAAAAACTCGCCCCGCAGCTGCCACCCCGCATCCCGCGTGCCGATACCAAAAAGCTGCGATTAACCTAAAACAGAAAACATTTAACCACGGAGCACGCCCGCCCGCCCGAGGGACGAGGCGTATTATAGTGAAGTGCATTCGCAGCAAGAAAACAACGCATCAAATAAAGATATCTTACGTTCTCCGTGCGCTCTTCTCCGTGTTCTCCGTGCCCTCCGTGGTAAAAGCTTTTAGGTTTTCCCGCCGAGGTCGACGATGCGGTCGTGGACGCGGTCGGCCCAGATTGACATCAACCGGCGCATTTGAAAGGCGTTGGATGCGCGCGTCGCCCGGATAAATATCCTGTCGCCGAAGCCCTTCGTAAAACGGTAGTCCTGCACATGCATCAGCAGTTCTCCGGAAACGGCGTCGTAAACATCGAGCGACAGAGTGGCATGCCCGGCGGAGGTGACAAAGCTCTCGCGGATACCGGGTGCGGACGTGTCCGGCGCGTAGAGATTCAACCTGACGATGGAAGGGCTGAACAGCAAGGTCGTCTCGTCCGCTTCTTCCGCCTCGACCAGCTTGTAACCGCCCTCTTCCGTGAACTCTTCTACAAACTGCTCCCGCAGCAGCCTGGCCATGGTTTCCTGAATCCTTTCCACGTCGCTGTCAGTCAGATTCTGCCGATGATCACGGCGCCAGTAGGGATTGAAGGAAACCGGGATATTGCCAATAGTGATCTTGTCATACCGGGCGAAATTCACGTCCGGTTTGACGTACAACTCGTCCAGCGACGAACTTTCAACGCGTTGCAACCCCACGAATGTGTCGTCCTTGTCTTCCTGGGCAAAAACAGCGCTGTTTCCCGTCAGACTCAGCATCAGCACGCCGGCGCCAAACCAGATCGCCTCCGGCCCGAACCTGAACAATCGCAAAATACCTTGGGTATACATGGCAATTCTCCTCGCATTCAAACCTTAAGCATGCAAAAACCGGACTATCTCTTCCCGGTGGTGTACATTACCGTTAAAACGTATACTAGCTCAGAAAACCGTTGACCGGGAATCCGGTCGTTGGTTCCTGTGTGTTCACCGCATTTCTTTCAGCCACACAAACACATCCGATTTTCACTGAAACCACCTGTTATGAGGCCCGCACAGCATCTTAACACCGACTGGTCCGGCGACTGGAAAGCACTCACCGGACTCATCCCTTACCTGCTCGAATTCAAGGGCCGGGTCGTCGGCGCCATGCTGTTCCTGATCCTGGCGAAAGTCGCCAACGTCGGCGTACCGATCGTTCTCAAGCACATCGTCGACCGGTTGGATTCCACCACCGCCCAGCTGGTCTCCGTGCCGCTGGCGCTACTGTTGGCCTACGGCGGCCTACGGTTCGCGACGGCGTTGTTCGGTGAACTGCGCGACGCGGTGTTTGCCCGGGTGGCCGAACGGGCCATGCGACGGGTCGGGCTGGAGGTGTTCGAACACCTGCACCGGATGGAGCTGGATTTCCATCTTTCACGCCGTACGGGAGGGCTATCGCGGGACATCGAACGCGGCACCAACGGCATCAGTTTCCTGCTGCGTTTCATGCTGTTCAATATCCTGCCGACGCTGTTTGAAATTGCGCTGGTTGCCGGCATCCTGCTGGTTACCTACGATGTCCGGTTTGCAGTCATTATCTTTGTCGCGGTGATCGTGTATGTGGCGTTCTCGGTGCTGGTGACCGAGTGGCGCATGAAGTTCATTCGCGAAGCCAACGAAATGGACAGCCGCTCCAATACCCACGCAATCGACAGCCTGTTGAATTTCGAGACGGTGAAATACTTCGCCAACGAAAAATACGAAGCCGAACAGTACGATAAAAACCTGGCGCAATGGGAAACGGCGCGCATGAAAAACCGTTTGTCGCTGGTCACGCTGAATTCGGGTCAGGGCCTTATCATCGCCGCGTCAATCACGTTGATGATGATCATGGCCGCCAACCGGGTGGTGGCGGGCAGTATGACGCTCGGCGATCTGGTGTTGATCAACGCCTACATGATTCAGCTGTTCATCCCGCTGAATTTCCTGGGTTTCGTCTACCGTGAAATAAAAAATGCGCTGGCCAACATCGAACGTATGCTCGAACTGCTCAAAAAAACGCCCGGGATCGCGGACAAGCCCGGCGCGGGCCCGTTGCAGCCGGACGGCGGTGCGATCAAATTCGAGCACGTCAGCTTCGGCTACAAACCGGAGCGCCGCATTCTGCATGATGTGAGTTTCGAAATACCGGCCGGCCACAAGATCGCCATCGTCGGCCCCAGCGGCGCCGGAAAATCCACCATTGCGCGATTGCTGTTCCGGTTCTATGACATCGACGAGGGCGCCATCACCGTCAACGGCCAGGACATTCGCGACGTCACCCAGGAAAGCCTGCGCAAAGCCATCGGCGTCGTGCCGCAGGACACCGTGCTGTTCAACGATACGTTGCATTACAACATTCTCTACGGCTGTCCGGACGCCGCCGAGGATGAGATCAGGCGCGCCGCGCGGCTCGCGCACCTGGAAAGATTCATTGAGCAGTTGCCCGACGGCTACGACACGCTGGTCGGCGAGCGCGGCCTGAAACTATCGGGCGGCGAGAAACAGCGCGTCGCCATCGCCCGGACGCTGCTGAAAAACCCGTGCATCATGATCTTCGACGAAGCCACCTCGTCACTGGACTCGACTTCTGAAAAAGCCATTTTGCAGGCGTTCAACGAAGTGGCCGAAAACCGCACCACACTGGCGATCGCCCACCGCCTGTCGACCATCGTCGATGCCGACAACATCATCGTCCTCGACCACGGCCGCGTGGTCGAACAGGGTACGCACCATGAACTGTTGAAACACAACGGCGTGTACGCCCAACTCTGGAAACACCAAAAACAGGAAAGTCAAAAGAACTTAACCACGGAGGGCACGGAGAACACAGAGAGATTAAAAGAAGATTTAAATCAAAAAAACTAATTATTGCTACTAAATTAAACACCTTTAAAATTCATTTTTGTTTTTTTAGTTGTTCCTGCAACCCAGTATCGGACTCCCGTGAACCGGGCTTTGGAAAATCAGGAGCGCTATTAACTCCTCATAAAACATTTCTTAACCTCCGTGCTCTCCTCCGTGCTCTCCGCGTCCTCCGTGGTTAAATGTTTTTTAATTTTTTAAAAAATCATTCAGCAGCGCGCGGGTTTCTTCGGGTTTGAGGCGGGGTCCGAAGCTGGTGACGAGTTTGGCCGCCGCGGCGGCGGCGAGGTTGCCGGCCTGTTGGCGGCTCATGTCGTGCGTGATACCGTATAGATAGGCGCCGGCGAACATGTCGCCCGCGCCGACCGTATCGACGGGTTTGACCTTGACCGGCGGAATTTCGACCAAACCGTCGCTGTTGCAGATGCACGCGCCTTTAGCTCCCAGCGTCACGACCACTTCATCGGCCATCGATCTGAGTTGATCGACCGCATCGTTCAGGTTGTCCGCGCCGGTCATGCCCAATGCTTCCTGCTCGTTGGCGAACAGCAGATCGACACCGTCGCCGATCATCTCCAGCAGTCCGTCCTTGAAAAACTTCACCATGTTCGGGTCAGACAGCGACAGGGCCACCTTGGTGCCGGTTTCCCTGGCCACCTCGCGGGCATAGACGGTCGCCGCGCGGGTCGCTTCGCCGGTAACCAGGTAACCCTCCAGATACAGATATCTGGATTCCTCGATGCCGCTCTCGTCGACCTCGTCTTTCGACAGTTCCGCCGACACACCCAGGTAAGTATTCATGGTGCGATCGGCGTCGGGCGTGACGAACACCAGGCACTTGCCGGTTACGCCCGAACCCATTCTGGCCGGATGGATGTTGGTAATGACACCGCCGTGAATGAGGTCGTCCACGTAAAAATGCCCGAATTCGTCGTCCGCCACACGGCAGGAATAAAATGACCTGCCGCCGAACTGGCTGACCGCGATGATGGTATTGGCCGCCGAACCGCCGCTGGCCTTGTTGCGCTCGGCGCCGTTCAACCGCGAGACGACCTTCGCCTGCCGCGCTTCGTCGACCAGCGTCATCACGCCCTTGTCGATCCCCAGCGCCTGTAACTGCTCGGGCGTGACTTCGTATTCGATATCGACGAGGGCGTTACCCAGTCCATACACATCGTATTGTTTCATTAAGGAACCTCTGATTTATTCTGATACTTAAAAAACTCACTCACGCTCTCAAGCCGGCGCTCTTGTTCAAAAGATACAGGCTAAATGCAAACAAAACGATCACCAGGGCGACTATGATTGCGTAAGACATGAAAATATCGATGTCCGACACGCCCAGAATACCGAACCGGAATCCGTTAACCATATACAAAATCGGATTGGCCAGCGAAACTTTCTGCCAGACCGCGGGCAGCATGCTGATCGAATAGAACACACCACCCAGATAGGTCAGCGGCGTCAACACGAAAGTCGGCACGATATTGATATCGTCGAAACTGTTGGCGAACACGGCGTTGATTAACCCCGCCAGCGAAAACAGCACGGATGTCAACAAGGCGATACTGACTACCACACCGGGATGCTGAATGCGCAGGTCGGTAAACATCAACGACACCAGGAAAACAACCAGGCCCACGCACAGTCCCCTGGCCACCCCGCCAGAGATAAAACCCAGCACGATGACATAGTTCGGCGTCGGCGACACCAGCATCTCTTCGATGTTGCGCTGAAATTTCGAACCGTAAAACGAGGCCACCACGTTGGCGTAGGAATTGGTAATGATCGACATCATGATCAGACCGGGCACGATATATTCCATGTAACTGAAACCTTCGATCGTACCGATCCTCGAACCGATCAATGCGCCGAAAATCAGGAAATACAAGGTGGTGGTGATGACCGGCGGCAGTATGGTCTGCGTCCAGATACGCGTGAACCTGACGATCTCCCGTCGCAAAATGGTTTTATACGAAACAAGGCGGCGATGATTGTCCATAATGCTTAGCGTTCCAACCCCGCTTTTGCCGTACCGTTGCCGGTCAGATGCAGAAACAGTTCTTCCAGGCGGTTCGATTTGTTCCGCATGCTGGTCACCTGAATATTTTTCTCCGATAAATGTTCGAACACGCGGTTCAAGGCCGCCTCCCTGGACACATCCACTTCCAGCGTGTTGGCGT
>DASVCP010000515.1:0-24515 GCA_036381555.1 Gammaproteobacteria bacterium | reverse complement strand
GGACTACCCGATCGGCGGTCTGGAAATCCGCGACTACTTCCCGCCGGGTTTCAAATACGTCGAGGAGTCGGCCACCATCGACGGGCAGCAACGCGAACCGCTGGTCGACGCGGCCACGTTTGACGACGAGGATCTGCGCGCCGGCACGCTGACCTGGGACGGACTGTCACTCACCGCCAACGCTTCTATTACCGTCAAGCTGTTGCTGGTGGTCGGCGCCGGCGTCGGCGAAGCCGAATATACCAACCGCGCGCAGGCGTTTATCGCCAACCTGGTGACGCCCATATCGGGAATCGCCAGCGCCACCGTGCGCGTGGTGCCCGACCCGACCTTCGATTGTTCGGACATCATTGGCCGGGTGTTCGACGACAAGAACGTCAACGGCTACCCGGACGACGGTGAGCCGGGTATCGCCGGGGCGCGCGTGGTCACCGCCCAGGGTTTGTTGACCACGGCGGACGAACACGGCCGTTTCCATATCGCCTGCGCGGCGGTGCCGAACCCGGATCGCGGTTCGAATTTTATTCTCAAGCTCGACGAGCGCAGCCTGCCGTCGGGCTACCGCATCACCACCGAGAACCCCCGCGTGCAGCGGCTGACGCGAGGCAAGGTCGTCAAGTTCAATTTCGGCGCGGCGATTCATCGCGTGGTGCGTCTGGACCTGGCCGATGCGGCGTTCGAGCCCGGCGAAACCGAAATCCGCCAGCACTGGCGATACGTGATCGACGATCTGTTCGAACAGCTGCAAAAAGAACCTTCAGTGTTGCGGGTGACTTACCTGGGCGACATTGAATCCGAAGCGCTGGCGAAGCGGCGTGTGCAGGCGATCAAGCAATTGATCGAACAGCGCTGGCAGGCGTTGAGCTGTTGCTACAACCTGGAGGTTGAAACCGAAGTCTTCTGGCGTACCGGGAGGCCCGGCCAATGATGCGGCGGTATTTTTATATTCTGCTGATGATGCCGATATTGGCCGCGCCTCGGGTCGCGTACGCTGATTGTCCGGAAGGTGTTTGTCAACCGAAGCCGGATTGTACCGCCGAAGGCCTGACCGAAGAGCAGTGCGCGGCGCTCGACACCTCGCGGTCGCGCGGCGCGATTCAGGACGACAATCATTTCATGGAGCCGGGCCTCACGTACGGCGGGGACAGCCTGCCGCCGAACAGTGAACGATTGCTGCCCGACGAAAAATTTATCCTCTGGGTGCAGGACGAAACGCTGTTTCGCCCTCAGCTTGACGACCAGGTGGTCTTTGAAACGCATACGCTACAGGAGCTCAACACCGTCAAGCTGGCCGACCGTGTGCCGGCGATCGGTTTCGAGTCCGGACAGGCGAATATTCCACCCGAGCGTATCGAGCAGCTGCGCGCGGTGCTGGCTGAAATGCACGACCGCACCAACGTGCGCCTGCATTTCATCGGTCATACCGACAACCAGCCGTTAGGCGCCGCCGGGCGCGCACAATACGGCGATAACCACGGGTTGTCGGCGGCACGCGCGCAGATCGCGGCCGAGTTCTTCCAGCGGCAACTGGATCTGCCGCCGGAAGCGGTGTCTTTCGAAGGTCGCGGCGCCGACGAACCGATTACCTCCAACGAGACTCGGGCGGGCCGCGCACGAAACCGGCGTGTCGAAGTGGAAGTCTGGTACGACGAGATCGTCGAAAAACAAATCGAGGCGCCGGTAATAGATCAGCCTGAGCTGACGCGCGTTCAGGTCTGCCGCGTGCGCGAACGCTGCATATATCGCCGACTGGTCGGCAATTACACCAGGATCCAGCTGCGGAACGCGGTGCCGCCGATTCGTTACGAGGGCACCCAGGTCGAGGTCGGCGAACAGCATTTACAACTGATACGCAATGCATTGAACGAAGTGAAGGATATGCCGAACGTTTCTGTGCGCGTGATCGGCCATACCGACAACCAGCCGCTGGCCGGCGGCGCCGCCAGAATTTACGGCGATAACCTCAGCCTGTCCAAAGCGCTGGCCAGCCGCGTGGCCCGCGTAATTCAGGATACGTTCCGTTTGAGCAACAAGGCCGTCAGTTCGACCGGCCGGGGGGAAACCGCGCCATTGGCCTCCAACACCACCGCCACCGGGCGCGCATTGAACCGGCGCATCGAAATCGAAATCTGGCACGACGATCCGCGCGCCGAAAATATCAGCGAACCGCAGGTATGTCCCGGCGATGTTCAGGCGGAAATGGTGACCATGGTTTACGAAGACGATAAGCCGATCATTCCGTTCCGCGGCGGCGATCCGGTTTACCCCAGCGGTTTTGAGCAGCGGATACAACGCATACTCGAAACCCTGAAAAGCAAAAGCAACGTGCGCATTAACGTGGTCGGTCACACCACCAATGAACGTCTCAGCCGCCGTGCCGCGGCCATTTACGGCGATCATTTCGGTCTGTCGGAATCGCGCGCCAAGCGGGTGCTGCAATACCTGCGGGAGGAGCTGGGACTGCCGCGCGAGCAGCTGACATACGAAGGCCGCGGCTTTCTCGAATCCTTGAACGAGGCCGATGATTCACCGTTTGCCATCAAAAACTTTTCCCTGACCGGACAGGAAGAGGGCGCCGTCAACCCGGCCGACGCCCGCGTCGAACTTGAGTTTCACTACGACGAATTGGCGGAAGCGCAGCAGGACCCAACTCTGCAAATTACCCGCGTACAGCGGGAGGAGCCGCCTGTCAGTCCGTTTGCGTTGCACCCGATCCGGGTGTCCGTCGACGGCGAACCGGTGGACGACTCCCGTCTGCACGCGGCCGACATCCAGCGTTGTATAGATACTTCGCTGGAACAGGCGCAGATCCGGTTGCGCTACGACAACCTGCGGCAGACGCCGCGACTCAACGTGCAGGCGGTGCCGGCGACGATCGCTTTTTGGGACGATCCCGATACGCGCGTGATGGACAACAAGCTAAGTTTCAAGGGCTATGCCAATTATCGTGCATTTATCAGCCGCGCCGAAGTGCGCATCTTCGAGGCCGGTCAGTCACTGCAAACCCAGCCGCTGGAGATTCTACCGCTGAACGAGGAGTTGTTTGCGGAATGGTGGTGGGTGCCGCAAATCCGGCCTTTCGAAGGGCCGGTCAAGGAATTGCGTTACGTGTTGCGTGCGTACGATGAGGAAGGCCGTTACGACGAAACCGCGGCGAAGCCGCTGTGGATCGTCAACCGGCTCAAGTCGCCGGAATTTTTGGAAGGAATGGATACCGAAGCCGAACAGCGGGTAGCCTACGGCGAAAGTCATCTTGCGAAGCAGGGTATCCCGGTGAACGGCGGCACCATCACTGTCAGTGGTCAGCGCATTCCCGTCGATTACTCGGTATGGGTGATGAACCAGCGCGTGCCGGCCAGCGCCGAGGGTGAATTCGTGATCGAACAGATTATCCCGGACGGCCTGCACTCGGTGGAAGTGGCGTTGCTGGATGCCGAAGGTAACGGCAGTCTCTATCTGCGCGACTTGCAGCTCAAGTCCAAAGACTGGTTTGCGGTGGGTATCGCCGATTTGACGCTGGGCGTCGACGACACCAACGGTCCCGCGCGGCTGGTTACCCAGGATGAAACGCACTATAACAGCGAGTTCTGGGCGGACGGCCGGCTGGCGTTTTATACCAAGGGCAAAACCGAGGGCGACTGGACCATCACCGCCAGCGCCGATAGCCGCGAGGAGCCGATCGAAGATCTGTTCTCCAATCTGGATAAAAAAGATCCGGACGCCGTATTCCGCCGCCTCGATCCCGATTACTACTACCCGACGTTCGGCGATGACAGCACCACGGTGGAAGACGCGCCCACCAGCGGCAAGTTCTATATCAAGGCGGAGAAGAACAAGTCGTACGGCATGTGGGGTAACTTCGACACCAAGATCTACGATACCGATCTGGCGCAGGTGGACAGGGCGTTGTACGGTGCCAACCTGCACTATGAAAGTCTGGTGTCGACCGAATACGGCGAGAACCGCACGCAGGGCGAACTGTTTGTCGCCGAGCCCGGCACGTTGCTGTCAAGGGAGGAATTCCGCGGCACCGGCGGCTCGCTGTATTTCCTGAAGAAGCGTGATATCACTCAGGGTTCCGAGCGCCTGCGCATCGAAGTGCGCGACAAGGATTCCGGTATCGTGTTGGAAACCCGCACGCTGATATTCGCGCAGGACTACGACATCGACTACATCCAGGGGCGTATCCTGCTGAACGAGCCGTTACCGTCCACTGTCGACGACGGCCTGTTGGTACAGAACGGTTCGTTGTCGGGTCATCCGGTTTACCTGGTGGCGCGTTACGAATATACGCCGGGTTTTGAAGAACTTGAGGATACCAGCGCCGGCGGCCGTGTTTCCCACTGGTTCGGCGACAATTTCAAGCTGGGCGCAACGTTGATGGATCAGGAGCAGCTCGGTTTGCAGCAAGAACTGTCGGGCGTGGACATCACCGCGCGCATGACACCCGAGACTTATCTCAAGATCGAAACGGCTTCCAGTCGGGGGCCGGCGTTCGGTCAGACTTTTTCGCAGGACGGCGGCTTTCTGTTCAACGATTTCGATTCGACTGTCGATCCCGAAGAATCGGCCGGCGCCCATCGCCTGGAGGCAGCCGCGAGCCTCGACGATTTGTTCGACGGCGTACCGGGCCAGGTGACATTCTACGCGCAGGAACGGGAAGCCGGTTTTGCCGCGCCCGGTCAGTTGACCAACACTGAGGTATCGCAGGTCGGCGCCACGGTGACCACGCCCATCGGCGAGAAGTGGAGCCTGTACGGCAAGCTGGACGAACGCGAGCAGGAAGTGGGCCTGTCCACGTCGGCACTGGAAGTCGACGCGCGCTACGCGTTGAACGATAACTGGCGGTTATCGTCCGGCCTGCGCGTCGACGAGCGCGAGGATAATTCTCTCGTGTTGCCATTGACTCAAACCATCGGCAAGCGTTCCGATCTGGCATTCGAAGCGGCTTATGACAGCCTGGCCGACTGGAGCGCCTACACGTTTGTGCAAAGCACGCTGGACATGGACGAAACCCGCGAGGAAAACGATCGTGTCGGCGTCGGCGGTGCTTACCAGGTCACCGATCGGTTGAAGCTCAACGCCGAAGCTTCGAACGGTGACGGCGGCAGCGGCGGTAAACTGGGCGTGGATTACCTGGTGACCGACCGGACCAACCTTTATATAGCCTATGCCGTCGAACCGGAGCGCAGCGACACCGGTTTGCGGGGCCGCAACGGCCGCGCCACCACCGGTTTTCGCACCCGTTATTCCGATTCGCTCAGCGTATACGGCGAGGAACGGCTGCTGTTCGGCGACCAGCCCGCCGGGTTGACGCATGCCTACGGGGTGGATTTCGCGCCGGCCGATCGCTGGACCGTCGGCTTGTCGATGGAAGCCGGCACGCTGGAAGACAACGAAACCGGCGCGGAGATCGAACGTACCGCCATGGGCCTGTCGGCCGGTTACGGCAGTGAGAGCTTCAACTACGCGACGGCGCTGGAATGGCGCGAGGATATTACCGACAACTCGGAACGCCAGACCTATTTAATCCGTAATAACCTGTCCTTGCAATTGAACCCGGACTGGCGCACGATCGCCAAGCTGAATATCTCGGAAAGCGAAAGCTCCCTGGGTGAGTTCTACGACGGCGACTTTACCGAGTTCGTGCTAGGTTACGCCTACCGCCCGGTGGCGCACGACCGCCTGAACCTGTTGTTCAAGTACACCTTCTTCGAAAACCTGCCGGCTCCCGAGCAGGAGACCGTGACCGGCACGCGCGCCGATTTTATCCAGCGCAGCAATATCATTTCCGTCGACGCGACCTACGACTTAACCCAACGCTGGACGCTGGGCGCCAAGCTGGCCCGCCGTAACGGCGAGGTGGCGCTGGAACGCACCGCCCCGGTCTTTTTCGAAAGCAACGCCAACCTTTATATAGTGCGGGCCGACTGGCACGTGGTTCGCACCTGGGACTGGCTGATCGAAGCCCGCGCACTGGAAGTGGAGCAGGCTGAAGATATGCGCAGCGGGTTCCTGACCGCCGTTTACAAGCATTTGGGCAGGAACATCAAGCTCGGCGGCGGCTACAATTTCACCGACTTCTCGGACGACCTGACCGACCTCGACTTCGACAGCCAGGGGTTTTTCATTAACATCATCGGGAAGTTTTAAAAAAATAAATTTAACCACGGAGGGCGACCGCCATGGATGGCGGAAGTGCAGATAACGCAAGGAGCATTTATCTGCCACGGAGAACACAGAGGGTAAAAAATAGGCGTAGGTTGGGGACTTGCGAACCCCAACATAAATTCAATTTGCATCGGAACGTAAAAAATGCGCGGACGGATTAGCAGTTTTCTTTTCTTGCTTTTGAGAGGCGAAGCCTTGCACAATACCAAGACAAAGTCCAAAACTTATCACTATGCGCTGAAAGGTGAGGGAGATGAATTAGGGTCTTGTTTCAAAGACTCAGTTGCATATTTAGTCACGCCAGTGCGAAAAGAGAATATTTTGTTTTTCTCTGTGTGCTCCGTGTTCTCCGTGGTTAGGTTCTTTTAATATTGAAAACATGGCAAATCCAAATATTCATCCAACCGCAATTATCGCGCCGACCGCTGAAATCGCGGCGGATGTTTCCATCGGACCTTATGTGGTTATCGAAGACGACGTTTTCATCGGTGCCGGTACCGTCATCGGTCCGCATGCGGTGATTCATTCCCACACCCGCATCGGCGAGCGGAACCGTATTCACGCCCACGCGATTCTGGGCGATCTGCCTCAGCACCTGGCGTACAAAGGCGTGGAAACCCGGTTGGAGATTGGCGATGACAATATTATTCGCGAGATGGTGACCATACACCGGGCACTGGGCGAGGAGTCCAGGGTCACTCGTCTGGGCTCGCACTGTTTTTTGATGTCCAATAGCCACGTTGGGCATGATTGCATTGTCGGCGATCACGTGATTATTACCAATAACAGCGCCTTGGGCGGTCATGTCGAAGTGGGTGAGCGCGCGATAATCGGCGGCATGGTCGGTGTGCATCAGTTTGTCCGCATCGGCGCATACGCCATGGTGGCGGCCTGCGTGATGGTGCGCAAGGACATTCTGCCTTATTGCATGGTTGGCGGCGATCCTGTCCGTCATTACAGGCTGAACACCGTCGGTTTGCGGCGCAACGGTATCACCGGTGACCGCTATAAGAATCTGGAACAGGCCTATCGCCGCCTGCGCAGCGGCGAGTCTCTCGAAGCTCTGCAATCAACGCCGGAGATCGGATACTGGCGGCAATGGCTGTCCGCCCCTTCGAAACGTGGGTTGGCCGGGTTTTTAAAGTCCGACTGAGTCATGTTCTGCGCTTTCCGGGCGGGCACTGATACTTTTTGATTTTTCAATGTCTGGTTTTTCTGTGATGGTTTTTAACAACCATGCCACAGTGCCCGGTATGCTTCCTGACAAGTCTCCGGGTGTTTTGATTTAGAATTCGTCTTAAAAAATAAAATTATAAAAACAAATCGGGTATTCCCTTCCATTGGGAAAATAGACTGCTATATTTAATATTATCGACCGCATTCAAGCAGCATTGACAACTGTTGTTGATCGCCCCAAAACCACCATCATGAAAGTCTTTGGTATGGCGATTCACTTTATTACAATATTCCTGATGCGCGGTCTTCAGGAATTGCGTAGCCCCCTGCCCTATCCGCCCGGATAGGGCTTTTTTCTATTGTGCAATATGAAAGATCAAAAGCTTCTGACCACGGAGGGCGACCGCCCGCCCGAGGTGCGAGGCGTATAACGGGTGAAGCGCATTCGCAGATTTTGTATTGTGCTGCCCGACTGCGGACACATAACAGTAATAGTTATATCTGTGGCGCCGTTCCTGCAAAATCTGCATTTGACCGCCAGGGATGGCGGAAATGCAGAAAACGACAGGAACGGTTTTATGCCTCCGCCTCCATGGCGGTTAATGCAAGGAGCATTTGTCTGCCACGGGGAACACTGAGAATTAAAGAAGCGAGTTTGAAGGTGTTGCGCGGAAATGGAAGCGGTTGCCCTGGATGTCAGTGTAGCTTTGTGGTGACACCATGACTTTGCATGAGTTTTTTATGACGGTAAAGAATTTATTGGAACCCTGATGATTTGTGGATTTCTTTGTCGTGATTGAATTGCTTTTAACTCTGTGTCCTCCGTGTCCTCCGTGTGCTCCGTGGTTATGCATTATAAAATACAGTCTCTCTTCCTTTAAGAGTTAAATCCTGGCATCGATGATCTTCAGGATCGCATCGATTTTTTCCTGGAGTTTTTCCGGAGTGGAGGCTCGCAACGTCGCATGTCCGATCTTGCGGCCGGGGCGGGGTTTTTTGCCGTAATCGTGAAAGTGACAGCCGGGGATGCTGAGGATTTTTTCCGCCGACGGCAGAGTGGAAATGAAATTAATCATCGCCGCACAGCTGTGTGCCTCGGTGGTGCCCAGCGGCAGGCCGGTGATGGCGCGCAGGTGGTTTTCGAACTGACTGACACCCGCGCCCTCGATTGTCCAGTGGCCGGTGTTGTGTACGCGCGGCGCCATTTCGTTGGCCAGCAGTCCCCTGTCTTTGACGAACAACTCCAGTGCCAGCACGCCGACATAATTTAACTTCTGCAACAAGGGCCGGATGATGGTTTCCGCTTGCGTTTGCAATTCCGCGTCCTGGTAAGGCGCTTTGCTAAGGCGCAGTATTCCTTCGCGGTGAATGTTTTCCACCAGTGGATAGTAAGCGATTTCACCCTGAAGGCCGCGGACCGCGATGATCGACACTTCCCGATCGAAATTGACAAACTGCTCGAGGATGGCGGGCTGGTTGTCGATCGCCACCCAGGCGGCAGGCAGATCCTCGCGGCTTCTCAGCACGTACTGACCTTTGCCGTCATACCCCAGCCGACGGGTTTTCAGCACCGCCGGCAGGCCGAGGTCCATGATGCCCTGTTCGAGATCGGCCGGGCTGGCGATATTGCGAAAATCGGGCGTCGGAATGCCCAGCTCGGTAAACAGCGTCTTTTCGTTCAGCCGGTCCTGGGCGGCGGCCAGTGCATCTGCGCCGGGGTATACCGGCACTCGTCCGGCCAGTTGCCGTACCGCTTCAGCCGGCACGTTCTCAAAGTCAAAAGTGACCACGTCGGTGATTTTTGCCAGTTCGGCGAGTTTGTCAGGATCATCGTAGGCGCCGACGAGCTGCCGGGCCACCCGGCCCGCCGCCGCATCCGGCGCAGGATCCAGCACCACAAATTCCTGACCCATGGGATAGCCCGCCAAAACCATCATCTTGGCGAGTTGTCCGCCGCCGATAATGCCGATCATCATGGAGTCGAAACCTTACTTTTGCTATGCGGGTGGACGGGGATCGGGTTGCTTCAATACCTGATCTGTTTGCGTCTTTCGGAAGGTCTCCAACGCTACACGGACCTTCGGATACTTGATGCCGAGAATGCCGGCTGCCAGCAGGGCGGCGTTTTTGGCGCCCGCCGTGCCGATCGCCAGCGTGCCCACGGGTATGCCGGCGGGCATTTGCGCGATGGAAAGCAGGGAGTCCATGCCGTTCAGGGCTTTTGACTGGACCGGAACGCCAAGCACGGGCAGGGTGGTTTTGGCGGCGGTCATCCCCGGCAAGTGCGCCGCACCTCCGGCGCCGGCGATAATCACCTCCAGGCCGCGGTCGATCGCGGTTTCGGCGTATTCAAACAGCAGGTCCGGGGTCCGGTGCGCCGAGACCACCCGGGTTTCGAAAGGAACACCGAGTTCGGCCAGCAAGTCGGCCGCGTGCTGCATGGTGTCCCAGTCCGATTGGGATCCCATGATAATACCGACGAGGGCTGTCATTTCTGCACGTGGCTCCGTGAAAAAACCGCTAATAATAGGCTAAATCATCCTTCGAATCCACATGGCTTGTGAGGTCGGGAGGTCTACTCAATCTCCGCGGAGGAGGCGAGCAGGTTTGTTTTCAATTCTGTGTTGAGGATATCGAGTAGTTGGTCTTTTAGCCGGACTTCCGCCTGGTTTTCGGTTTGTCCCGAGGTTTTCAGCGGCCAGCGGTGGGCCGCCAGCACGGTGTTGCTGCGATTGTCCAGCAGGCTCAGTTCCAGTGCGCCGCGATACCAGTACCAGCCGTCGAGGTATTCGGCGTTCTTGATATCCAACTGCGCTTCCAGTCGGTAGGCCGCGCCAGACAGCAGCAATCGCATACCCGCGGCTGCAATGCCGCTTTGCAGGTGGCGTTCAAGCTCGCCGGTGGTATCCGACAATACTTTGTCCGTAACGGTCATTTCACCCAATCGCTGATCGATGCGGGTATCGAGATCGGCGACGGTCCACAAAGGACGCACACCTACGCCGTTTATATCGATGATTTGGAGGTCGCGCTGTAGCATGGCCCGATTTGCCTGCGCAGTCCGTGCCTGATATAGGTACTGCGCCGCCTTGAACGGGTCCGCCGTTCGCCCGGCCAATGTCACCAGTGTTTGCGTGTTCCGGTCGTACTTGCGAATTTCATCGCCTAACCGAGCGCTTGCCTGGGCGCGAGGTATCACCGCCAGCGCGTGGTGTTGGCCGGTTTTGCCGTCCTGCCAGAGTTCGGCAATGTCGGCGCCTTCCAGAAGTTTGGTGGTGTAGGCATCGATAAAACGCGCGGTGGCCTGTCGGTTGCCGCGAAGAATGTTTTCGCCGTCGGACTGCATCCAGGCCTCGCTTTCATCCCGGCCCGCGTCGTCGATTCGGACCTCGAATATTTTCGCCAGATTGCCCATGGCGCGGGTTTTGGCGTCTTCCGGGCTGGCGGCGCTGCCCGTGGCAGTCAGGTATTGGGATTCCGGGAAGGAATCGTCGGCGCCACTGATCCAGGCCGGTTTGCCGCCGTTTGACGCACAGGCGGTCAGCAGCATCACGGACAAAGGATATAGAAGGTATAACGGTTTGCTCATCATTAATGACCTCGTAACGATAGTTCTTTTTCCGATTAGTACCGGCTGTAGTGAAGCTGGCCGGTGGCATGAATGGACAGGACCTTTTTATCCCCCGGTGAGAGTTTGACCGTAAGTCCTTCTGTCGCTTCTGAACGCGTTTCATCAGTGTTCTCGTTCAGTGGCACACCGGTGTTGCCGATGTGAATTCTGTGTTCACCGGGCGGCAATACCAGTCGCGCAACCTGGACGCTCGAGGGCAGGGTGGACCAGCTGCGGGTATCGGCGCGTTCGGTCGCCAGGCCGACAACGTCGGCGAAAAATCCGGCCAATGCGTTTTCCTGCCGTGCTTCGTGGGCGACTTTCTTTTTCACTGCCATGCGGGTAACCGCTCGCAAGGTAATACCGGGCAGGCGGACCGCCAGGTTGTCGCGCGCCAGTTGGTCGACATTTTCGAGTAACTCGGTTTCTGCGCTGACGCCGCCCGCCTGAATATGAGCCGGCGGGAAGTAGGTGACCGGTAATTCATAGAAAGGTACGGCGATCTGCACGGAATGGCTCAGTTCGGGGCTGTAGGAAAATATCACTTGCTCGCGCAGCTCGGACACGAGTCCCTGATGATAAAACACGATCAGTTCGGCCTGCCGTTGAAGGTCTTCGACGCTGCGCCACGCTTCTCGATTGAAGGACGCTTTCAGACGTTTGTGTTCGTCGGCTAATCCCAGGTGGGCGGTCAAACGCAGCAGGTCTTTTTGCAGACAGACCGGCACCGGTCTGTCGGTTTCCTGATAAATTTCGTAAGCTTTTCGGTAAGCGATCAGCGCTTCGCTCCATTCGCGGTTGATTTCGAACACCACGCCCGCCAGATAACGCACGAACGCCGAAGCCAGTATGCCCTCGATATCGTTGCCAGCCGTCCACTCGCGCATTTTGACGTCGGCTTGCAGCATTTCTACGCGTGCGCCGTCCGCTTGATCGAGGGACAGATAGTTGAGCGCTTTGTAAGCGTGCAGCAGCAACTGCTCATAGGGCTGACCCGCGTAACTGCGGGTGGCTTCATTGATGGCCAGTGCGGACAGGTTTTCGCTGATGCTGGTAGCGGACAGGCGCTGCATTTCCTGTTTGGCGGATTCCAGTAATTCATTGCTGGCGGTGTAATCCCCGGTCAATCTCAACAGCATACCCTTGTTCAAGTCATACAACGTGCGATCGCGCCCGGCCGGAAGGCGCATTTCCAGCATTTGCAGCGCAAGCCCGGGATCGCCGGAAGCCAGACTGCGATGCATATCGTAATGGCGCAGGCTGTAGGTCGAGCAGCCTGTAAGGGCAAGCAGTGCGGCGGCCAGCAGCAGGGGCCGGTATGATACCGGCCGTGCCGCTGCAAACGGTTGCTGTTGACGTCCTTGCAAGGTACAGCACCAACTTAACGTGGTATTGACAGGCGCTAAAAGCGAAACTGAGGGTTCTTGATCGCCTTTTTGATTTTTTTCTGCCCCAGCCAGACTTTGCGATTATCAGCCAGGCTGATGAGATTCAAGTCAACTTGGTAATAGCGGGTCTGCTTTTTATCGATCGTATCGTAAATGGTATTGATCGAGCCTTTCAGCATGAAATCCGCGCCCAGCTCCCGGCCGGCGGCATTGCGCGTATCCTCGCGGGCATGCAGGTCCTGGTCCATTCGTTCGTCGCGGATTTCCTCGCGTTCGCTGCGGGAGGCGACAAACTGTACCCGGCCCGAGTTGATCAGTGCGCGTTCGATATCGTTCACGAAGGTGTTGACGTTGATATGCTCGTGACTGAGGTTTTTGATTTCACCGACGATGACCGCCGGTTGGTGGCCGTTGGCGCGGATGAAATTGGCGATCCAGGGATGAGCAAGAGCATCCTTGATCATTTCTTCTGAAACCAGGCGCGAATCGGTATCGTTCCAGTCGCCGCTCAGATCAGTCATGGTATCCGGTGCGATCCGGTCGACTTTGGGGGAACTGCCGCAAGAAGCCAGGCCAAGCAGCGCAATCATAAGCGTCAGCTGGCGCACACCCCTCATCGCAAGTGTCATTTTCGTCATCATCATTTCTCCATGACAAAGTTATCGAAAACGGCGTTGCCCTGGTCGACTATGTAATGCTTCAGGCCCTCGTTCATGGTGCCGGCCGCGGCCGCCATTTCCTGGACTTTTTTCAAATCCAACTCGGCGAACGAGTAAATCATCCCGGTGCGCTTGTCCTTCCAATGGCCAACGATGCGCGAGCCGTTTAATACCACTTTCGAGAAGTTGTTAATCTGCTGCTGCACCGAGGCGTCGGCGGCATACCCTCCCGCACCGTTCTCCTGAGGCTGACTGGATGAGGCCAGATAATCGTTCAGGGTCACTTCCAGGTAAGAGGATAACACCTTTGCAATTTCCGCTCGGGCACGGTTATCGGCGGTGGACTGCTGCAATGACATGTCGCCCAGATCCGGCGCCGAGCCCACGCCCTGAATCAACCGCCCCTTCTTGTTACTGACGGCCTGTGTGCCCTCGTTCACCCAGTCGGGCGCGCCCTTGATACCCAGGTCACTCTCGATCTTGGTGGGACCGCTGCATGCGCTGATCAGGAACAGTGCGGCGAGCAACGCCCCGGCGAAACGGTGAATGTTGCGGGCGGGAAGATTATTGATTTTCATAACGATGCCTCTGTAATTACTATTTGGGAATAGCATATCGGTCAATAGCGGTGTAAGTATAGTGCCCGGATGGCTAATCCGGGGTTTTTTGAATGGCCAAGCTGTAAAAGTTTACCTGTATACCGGAAATTCTACAAAAATCAGGGCAGGATTACGCCGGTACTGCCGGGCATCAAAGATTGACACGGGTTTGTGCTCAAACTATTCTCATTTTCATGGAGCCGTAGTCCCGGCGAAGAGCAATAAACCGTCGACTTGAGGCTCTCGCGGAGGCGAATACAAATATGGCAGTGTCGGGCTGCGTCTGCTACCAGGGGTGACTCAATGAAAATCGTTCTTCTTTGTCTTTCTGTGGCTGTACTGTCTTCCACGCCGGCGCGTGCCGGGGGACTGAGTGTCGATGACTTTCTGGCCGAGCCGGATATATTTGACGTCGATCTCTCCCCCAGCGGTCGTTACCTGGCCGAAGTGCGGCGGCACGAGGAAGTACGCATCGTGATGATCAGGGATCTGGATGTTCCGGGAGCGCCGGTGATTGGGCAATTGGGGGACAGCATCCTTCGACCTTATTCCGTCATATGGGTCAGTGACGAACGCTTGCTGGTTCATCTTCTGGTTCCGGTCAATATGAAAAAAGTCGAACGGGATGCGAAAAAAAAGGAGGATTTTGATATCGACGATTATTATACGGGCAGCCGCACGATTGCCGTTAACCGGAACGGCGAAGACGCGGTGATGTTGCTGAACGATTCATGGCGTTTGCAATCACACTTGAACCTTTCGAGAGTCAGCCATATCCTGCCGAACGATCCGGAACATGTTTTGATGACCTCTTTCGTGGGGCCAAGACCCGCCTTGTTCAAGGTAAATGTTTATGATGGAAGCTCTGAAACAGTCATAAAGGGGGGCAGGAGAACGGAAGGATTTCTGAGCGATAACAACGGTAACCCGCTTTACAGATGGGATGTCGTCTTCCGTGGCAAGGCGATTTTCATTTATAAACTTGAAGACGACGGAAAATGGGAGCACGTTGAGACGATAGAGTTCGACGAGGAGGACGAATTCGGGCTGGTCGGGCTGGCGAAAGACGGCGGTTTGTTGTATCGCAAAAGAAATGAAGAAACCGGATATTATGAAATTATCAAACGTCATAAAAGCGAAGGCAGAACTGAAGTGTTGGTGAGCCTGCCGGATCGGGATGTTTTGAGTCTCATTATCGACAGTCAAAGTGACCAGGTTATCGGGTACCGGGTTGAAGGCGACGTTATCAGGAACCGCTATTTTGACGAAGAGCTTCAGGCCGAATACGATAATCTCAAGGACAGGCTTATGGGCTACGGTTTTCATTTTTATTCGATGAGCGACAAACGCAGGCGGAGCGTGATAAAAAGTTACGGTATGGATTTCCCGGGCAGCTACTTTATTTATGACCATGAGAAAGACGAACTTGCGTTTCACGCAAATATTTATGGCGGGTTGAGACTGGTGGATCTGGCTGTACCTGCCACAACGACTTATTTGACCCGGGACAAGGCTCAGGTTCGGATGTATATCCTGCTTCCTCCCGGCTATCGGCAGGGTCAATCGTACCCTATGGTGGTGCTGGTGCACGGCGGACCGCAGGCAAGAAGTTACGCGCTCTACAATAATTTTGCGCAATTTATCGCCACGCGTGGTTATATCGTGGTTCAACCGAATTTTCGCGGTTCTACAGGTTACGGTCTGGAATTTGAAAAAGCGGGGTATAAAGAGTTGGGGCGCCTGATGCAGGATGATCTTGACGATGCGGTTGCATTCATGGTCAAGAAAGGCATGGCGGATGAGTCCCGTGTTTGCATTGCCGGCATTTCATATGGAGGTTATGCGGCATTAATGGGATTGATTAAAAGCCCTGCACTTTATAGGTGCGCCATCAGCATCAATGGGGTGACTCATCTTCGTGACCAGGTTAAGTTCGATGAGAAACGGTTTTCCAATTGGCCAGTATTAATTGACGGCGTGCACGAGAGAATAGGCGACCCTAAGGTGGACAGAAAATATATGGATGAGCATTCGCCCTTGTTGAGGGCTGGTGAAATCAAATCCCCGCTGCTGTTGATTGCCGGAGAAAGAGATGAAGTAGTACCATTCAAACAATCCAGGAACCTGGCGAAGGCGCTGAAGCGAGCCAAGGCGGAGTTCACCTTTCTGCCGCTCGAGGATGCATGGCACAATGTTTTTTACTATCGAGAGGATAGAGAGAAAGTATACAAAGCCGTGGAAGGTTTCTTGAAGAAAAATCTATAATTTGTCAGGTCGCGTGCCGGCGGGTGTCCCGTGTTTCCCTGTTCTGATGTTGCTGCGCGGTGATTTCGGCTCCCAACAGAAAAATAAAGGCGCCGAAATACAACCAAAGCATGGTGACCACCACGGCGCCGAGTGCCCCGTACTGTTTGTCGTATTTGCCGAAGTTGGCCACGTAGATTGAAAAACCGACCGATACAATGATGAAGAGAACGGCCGCGGTCCCGGCGCCGGGAAGTATGTTCTTCCAGTTTCTGCGCAGCGCCGGAGCATAGCGATAGATTATCAGAAACGCGCCCGTTAACACGGCTGCGAAAGCAGCCCAGCTCATAAGTGTCGTGATCAGGCCGGCGGATCTTGACGCCAGTGCGGCATTGACCAGTATGGGCACAAGTACGACGGTTAACAATGCGACGATGAAGGCCAGCGAAGAAACGAGAGTCAGCGCCAGTGTGATGGCGTTGAGCTTGATGAATCCCCGGTTCTCCCGGGTGTCGTAAGCGATGTTAAGCGCCTTGGCGATGTTCTTCATGGCCTTGTTGGCGCTCCATAGCGATATCAAAATACCGCCGGCGAGGCCTAGGCTCAACGAGTTGTTTTGTTGAGAGGCCAGGTCTTTTATCCGTGTAGACACGATGTTCAAAACGTCTTGCGGCATCAGGGCGCCGAGCGCGGCGATATGGTTTTGCGCGGACTGCGGGTCCAGGACCAGGCCGTAAATGGAAACGGCGACCGCCAGCATCGGGAAGATCGATAAAAAGATGAAAAATGCCACACTGCCGGCGACGAAGGGCAAACGGTCATCCTCTATCCGGTTTTTTACGCCTAATACAAATTTTTTTGACTCGGCCAGCATATTTTTCCTCGATTAGCATTGCCGTCATGTCTCCTGTTCCAATGCAAGAAATCTACCATTTCGGTTTGCCTCCACGATGGATTTTCCCGTCGCTGCCGTATACACTGGCGGCTTTGCCGGGTAAGCGCACGCCGGGCATAAGTTATCGCGGCCGGCTGATCGTGATTTGTCAATCAATGGCCCGTTATGCTAAGGATCGATATAACGGGGACAGGTGGTTATGAAAAAGAAAAAGTTGCGCAGTCAGGACTGGTTCGGCGGTAACGACAAAATGGGGTTCGTGCACCGTTCCTGGCTGAGAAACCAGGGTTATCCGGACGATTATTTTCGCGGCAAGCCGGTGATCGGCATCTGCAACACTTGGTCCGAGTTGACGCCCTGCAATGGTCATCTTCGCGAGTTGGCGGAATTCGTCAAGAAAGGCGTGCTGGAGGCGGGCGGCTTTCCGCTGGAGTTTCCGGTGATGTCGCTGGGTGAGACCATCATGCGGCCGACCACCATGTTGTTTCGCAACCTGGCGAGCATGGATGTCGAGGAGTCGATCCGCGCCAACCCGCTGGACGGGGTGGTGTTGATGACCGGCTGCGACAAGACCACGCCATCGACGATCATGGGGGCGTGCAGTGTCGATCTGCCCACCATCGTCGTGCCGGGCGGTCCGATGCTGAACGGCAAATTCCGCGGCGGCGAAATCGGCTCCGGTTCGTTTAACTGGCAGATCAAGGTCAAGAAAGACACGGGCGAGTTCACCGACGAAGACTTTCTTGAGGCCGAGATCTGCGCCGCGCGCAGCGCTGGCCATTGCAATACCATGGGCACGGCCTCGACCATGGCCACCATGGCCGAAGCACTGGGCCTGACGCTGCCGGGCACGTCGTCTATCCCGGCGGTCGATTCGCGCAAGAAAGTCATGGCGCAACTGTCGGGGCGGCGCATCGTCGAAATGGTCAAGGAGGATCTGACCCTGTCACGTATTCTGGTGCGCGAGGCGTTCGAAAACGCCATCGTCGTCAATGCCGCGGTCGGCGGCTCCACCAACCTGATCATTCATCTGCAGGCGATTGCCGGCCGCATCGGTGTGGAGCTGTCGTTGCAGGATTTCGACGACCTTGGCAGTCATATTCCCCTGCTGGTGAATTTGATGCCGTCCGGCAAGTACCTGATGGAAGACTATTTCTACGCCGGCGGACTCGGCGTGGTCATGAAGGAGCTGGACGAATTGCTGCATCAGG
The DNA here is from genome assembly GCA_036381555.1 of Gammaproteobacteria bacterium. Taxonomy (GTDB): domain Bacteria; phylum Pseudomonadota; class Gammaproteobacteria; order HTCC5015; family HTCC5015; genus DASVCP01. The sequence continues at coordinate 6,562 of DASVCP010000515.1, read as the reverse complement.
ATCTGCTCACGGTCAACGGCAACACCTTTAAAGGCAATTACAGCAAGGCCCAATGTTACAACCGCGAGGTTATCAAGACTCGTGCCGAGCCTGTAATCGAGGCGGCGGGTATCGCGGTGCTGAGAGGCAACCTGTGCGAGAACGGCGCGGTGATCAAACCGTCCGCCGCCACGCCCGCGCTGATGAACCATCGCGGCCCGGCGGTGGTATTCGAAAGCATGGAGGATTACCATGCCCGCATCGATGATCCCGGTTTGAACATTACTGCGGACAGCGTGATCGTTTTGAAAGGCGTTGGGCCCAAGGGCTATCCGGGCATGCCGGAGGTCGGCAATGTCGATCTGCCGAAGAAACTGATTCAACAGGGCGTGAAAGACATGGTGCGCATCTCCGACGGCCGCATGAGCGGAACCGCATACGGCACCGTGGTATTGCACGTTTCGCCCGAATCAACGATAGGCGGTACGCTGGCATTGGTTCGGGACGGCGACGAGATCGAACTGGATGTGGCAAGCCGCCGTCTGCAACTGCATGTTCCCGGGGACGAGCTCGAAAAACGCCGGGCCGCCTGGATAGCACCCGAGCCGCTGGCAATGCGCGGTTATGTGCGTCTGTACATTGATCATGTCCAGCAGGCGGACAAAGGCGCCGATCTGGATGTGCTGGTGGGGAAATCTGGTTCGCACGTTGAGAGAGACCTGCATTAACAGAGCTTAAACCTTTTGAATCATCGGTACGGCGGAGAGCACAGGCAACGAATTGGCGGCGCGGATTAGGACCGCGTTGCCAGCAACGAAAGAGTGGGGGTAAGCATGCTGGTTGTATATCTGATTGCAGCGGTTGCACTGATCATCTTTCTGACAGCGAAGCTGGAGATTCATCCGTTTATCGTGTTGCTGGCCGTAGCCATTGCCTACGGATTTCTGGCGGGTATGCCCGCAACAGAGATCGTTGCTTCGGTTAATGAGGGATTCGGCAATACGCTGGGTGGTATCGGCTTAATTATCGTGCTTGGCGTTATCATCGGCGCATTTTTGGAAAATTCCGGTGGCGCGTACGTTGTCGCCCGTAAAATTCTCAACCTCGTCGGGCGCAGGAACGTGCCGCCTGCGATGGGCGCGATGGGGTACTTCACTTCAATACCGGTATTCGCCGACAGCGGTTTCATGCTGTTGTCACCGCTGAACAAAAGTCTGTGCAAGGAGGCCGGGATCAGTTTGGCCGGCGGCGCGATTGCGTTAAGCCTTTGTCTGACCGCGTCCCACACCATGGTGCCACCGACACCGGGTCCCATTGCCGCCGCCGGCATACTCGGCGCCGATCTCGGGTATGTGTTGATGGTGGGTATTCCCGTAAGTCTGATCGCGGCGGGTGTCGGCATTTTGTTCGCCGTCGTGTTTTTGAAAAATATCCGTATCGAAGCTTCACCGGAACTGAGTGCCGGCGACATCGAGCGGCTGGAGCGAGGGGGGCCGGGAGCGTTTCATTCGGTATTGCCGGTAGTCGTTCCTATCGCATTGATTGTTGCCAAGTCTGTTGTCAAGGCGCTCGACTTCGAAGACGGTGCGGTGCTGTCGGTGATCCTGTTTATGGGCGAGCCGTTCGTGGCGTTGTTGGTCGGCGTGTTCCTGGCCTTTACATTGCCGAAGCAGCTTGATCGCCGCATGTTTTCCGCCGAAGGCTGGATCGGTAAAGCCATGGCCGGCGCGGCGTCGATTCTGCTGATCACCGGTGCAGGCGGTATCTTTGGCAAGGTGCTGCAAAATTCCGGTATTTCACAGGAGCTGAGCGGGGTACTGGCGGAGTGGAACATCGGTATCTGGTTGCCGTTTCTGCTGGCGGCCGCCATCAAGACAGCACAGGGTTCCTCGACCGTGTCATTGATCACCACCGCTTCAATTCTTTCGCCCATGCTGGGCGATCTCGGCTTTGACACCGAATTGGAAAAGGCGCTGTTCGTGATTGCCATAGGCGCGGGATCCGCCGTGGTATCCCATGCCAACGACAGTTTTTTCTGGGTCGTCACGCAAATGTCGGGTATGGATGTCAAAACAGGTTATCGCACGCACACGTTGGGTACGTTGGTGATGGGTTGCAGCGCGGCTTTGTCCGTCTACGCCGTCTATCTGGTTTTTGTTTGATGCACTTGGAACTGAATGATGAAACTTTACAAGTTAAAGCAGGGCGTACTGGTTGAATTCGACGGCAACCGTTATTGGCTTGATACCGCCGACTGGGACGAACTCGTCAACGACGATCAAATCATCCGGACTCTCAAAGATCGCGTTCGCGGCCAATCGCCCGTCCACGATTGGGAAGACCTGTTGGCGGAACAGATCGACGCACCCATGCAGGGCCAGGAGTTGTGGGCCAGCGGTGTGACTTACGAACGCAGCCGCCAGGGTAGACAGGAGGAATCGCAGAAATCCGGCGGGGCCGATTTTTACGCCCGTGTCTACGAGGCGGAGCGTCCCGAGTTGTTTTTCAAAGCTCCCCGGCACCGGGTCGTGGGTACCGGCGGCGTCGTGCGTATACGCGCGGATTCTGAGTGGGACGTGCCTGAACCGGAGCTGGTGCTGGCGATTACCCGCAGCGGCAAAATCATCGGTTACAGTATCGGCAACGACATGAGTTCGCGCAGTATTGAGGGAGAGAATCCGCTGTACCTGCCGCAGGCGAAGTGCTACGACGGTTGCGCCGCACTCGGCCCTTGCATTTACCTAACCGATCAGCCGTTGCCTGGCGATACGCGCATTGAATTGAGCATCTGCCGCGCAGGCGAGGAGGTATTCGGCGGTGACGTTGAAATCAGCCGCATCAAGCGCAAATTCGAGGATCTTGTGGCTTTTCTGTACCGTGAATGCAGCTTCCCCAACGGCGCGTTGCTGATGACCGGCACCGGCATTGTGCCCGGCAGCGATTTCACCTTGCAAAGCGGCGACGAAATCCTTATCACCATCGCCTGTATTGGCACGTTGGTCAATCGAGTGGCGTAAAAGCAGACGGTTTTTCTTAGGCCGTACAAGCGGTTGCGTTAATATGCAAGGGAAAGGGTGTGTTTGAACTGCTTCGACAAAACGAAGGGTTTATTAGCCGCTCCCGGGAAATTCTGAGCCGGCTTATCGAATTCAATGAAACCGGGCCGGGCATCAAAAGGTTGCAGCGTGGGTTGGAAACGGTATCTGCCGCCCTGATTCTAGGCGAGCGGTTACTTGCGGATCTGTATTTCCAAAAGTATGTCGAAGACTGCAAGTTGTTTTTGACCGATAAGCCGCTGATGGAACGGGAACTCTGCGATATGGGGTATTGCCAGGACGATTATGCGGGGGGTGTCTATCTTGCGGTGTGTTATGGCATTTATGTTTCCATCTTGCTTGATTTGCGCGAAGTAATGGAAGAGATTGCTTTGTCCGCCGATTCGCATCCCATTCAACAGTGCATAGGACCTTGCGAAAATTACCTGATCGGTTTTGCTCTGGGCAGAGTGGAAGCGGCCGAAAACGAACGCCTTAACAGTTGGCGGGGCTGGTTGGACGATGAAATCGTGTTCGAGGAAGATAAACGCTGGACGTTGGCGGTGCCGATTGCCCGGCGTGATCAGGAGGCTTTCATGACTGAACTGGTCAAACAGAATCAGGAGAGAAAAAGAAAAATTCTGGAAGGGATAACGCATCCATTTACTCACTGGTTTCCCGATCATGTCCTGGGATTGGAGCTGGTAACGTTAATTTACCTGGCGCGTCGGCGTGGTTTGCAGGTTGATGAAAGCTTTAGTAAAGGATATGGGCTTTATCGCTTAAGCCTCGAGTGTGCTGATGAATGAGGCGATAACATGAGTTTGATGAGGACCCGTGAGGGCTGCCTGTTGCGAGTCGATAAATAAAAAAAGAGGCCCGCACCGGTGTGCGGGCCTCTTTTGGGTTGCGAGGTTTAAGCGTCTTCAGCTCTTGCTGTCGTCTTCCTTGGCTGCGGCCACGGCGGTGGTGTCCTCCTTCGGTGCTTCAGCCTCTTTCGCCTGCACCAGTCTTTCCCGTTCTGTTTCCAGAATCGGGTTGATCTTGTAGGTGGCAACCTTGAAGTAGAACGGCTGGTCCGAGCTTTTCAGCACATAGTAGTGCTGGTCCTCGGGCTTGGTGATGTCATAACTGATTTCCTGACCGTCCTTGAGTGTGAGCTTGAAAGTGTCGACCGCTTTCCCCGGGTTTTCGAGGCTCTTGCCGAGCACGGACTGAATTTGCAACTCGGCCACTTTCTTGAGCAGGGATTCCGCCTCTTCGGCATTGGTCTGCTGGTCTTCTTTCAAGCCTTCAACTACAAGCGCGTTATCCTGGCGTACGAGAGTGGCGATTGGTAACTCCGCGCGAGTGATATTGGCGATGTCGCGGTTAAGAATCTGCTTGTCGATCCAGTCGTCGGCGGTGGCAAGCGCGTCGAACGGATTGAACTCGACGCTATAGGTATTGTTATCGCCAGCCAGTCGTGCGTGCACTTTGCGGAGCGCCGGCGCGCCGCCGATAAACAGCTCGGCAACGACGTCGCCGGCCTGCGACAACACGATTTTACGCGAGAAGTTATCCTCGGTGACTCTAAAGCGATCAGCCGCTTCTTCGGTGGTCGCCACCGGCAGGCCCATGTCCAAGTTTGACAGTATACCCAGTAACTTGTCGACGTTGTCGTCGTTGGCGGGAAACTCCACTTCCGATACCTGCCAGCGACCGTCGAGTTTGACAAGCTCAACCGAGTTCTTGCCGTCGTCGATGAGAATATTGTCGATTGTCTCGGGATCTATTGCCGCCAGAGGCGTGTTTTTGGCTGCGGGATCATAGCCGCTATCGCCCAGATTGAGACCCGCGGCTATCAACAGTTGCAGGACCAGCAGCCCGGCCAGTATTGGTACCAGTTTTTGATTAAGACTTGTATTCATATTGGTTTACTCCTGTTTATCCGGCCAACACGGCTTCATAGCGGTTGCGCGTGCGCTTGATGATTTGGCGGCGGATCAGCCATACGGCGACCAGCCCGAGTAAAGCCAGACCGTAATTGAGGTACTCCCAAAACATCTGTGCATCCTTGCCCAGGGGCTCCAGGGTGCGCGAGAAGTGAGCGCGACCGCGGATGGACAACAAGGCTCGATCTTCCAGTGACCAGTCGATAGCGTTCTTGGCCAGTTGCAACGGGTTGTAATATTGCGTGCCCAGCGCGCGCGAGGCTGTGCTGAGCAGTTCATCCGTCAGGAAGGTGTTGGAAGCAAACAGGACAATACGCGCCGCCTCCGGTGATTTTTCGACCACACGGGTAATGCCCGGCGAACTGCTTGCAACTTCTTCTTCATTGCCGTCTTCTGCCGTCTCGGGCACCAACGGAGAGGGCTTGCCTTTAAAGAAGGATTCGAAGCTGCCTTCGACCGCCACCCCCAGCAGTTGTCTGCCTTCCGGGGGGGCGGCAACGAATCCGCCGCTGTCGTTGTTAAGGTCGGGTTGGACTTCGAACGACATCGACGTCCAGGCGTTTTCCGAACTGTGCAACAGCGGGGTGACAGTGCGCGACTGGTTTTTCTCCTGGTCAACAGTGATCGGTGATGCCCAATTCACCGTTACCTGGTTAATTCCCGAGGTGACGCCGCTATCGTGATTCAAGCCGTCACTGCGCACATCGACGAAATACGGGTAATTGATCATCCGCGTTTCCTGCACGACGAAACCGCCGACCCGGCGCTGTACGGGGATGGGGAAGGCGCTGTTCTGCGGGTCCATCACCATTTTTTCTTCGATGCTCACGCCATGATGCTTGAGCCAGTCTTCCAGGCCGGATTTATGTTTGTGCGCGGCCAGGGTTTGGCTCATGGCGACATCGTACGGCGAGGTGGCGGCAATCACGGTGCCTCCCTGCATCAAGAACTGGTCGACTGCGAACAGCTGTTTTTCGTCCAGGCTGTCGGGCGCCAACAGTACCAGGATGTCTGCGTTTTGCGGCACGTGGCCGTTGAGCAGATCGGCGGTGACGACGTTGTACTCTTCTTCAAGACCACCTCGCAGCCAATTGAACTGTTTGGTGGTACCCGGCGTGGGCATACCTTGCATGTTGGTCTCTATCGGCGTATGCAGGGCGATGGTTTTCAGGAAGCCTTTGGAAAAGCGCTTGAACGCCGCCTCCACGCCTTGCTCAAGGCCGGACTTGTTCAGGCCTTCCGGCAGCGGAACCTGGACGAGCCGGCCGTTGCTTTCCATCAACAGGTAGAACCAGAAGGAGTCCTTGCTGAGCAAGCTGGTCGACAGCGGCCGGAAGCCGTAATCGGCGGTCAGCTGTTGGGCCAGTTGGCCGTCGCCGGCAGCCGGATCGACAATTTCAACCGTCAGTTTGTCGCCCGCCTGCTTTTTGTACTCGGCCAGTATTTCGTTCAGCGACTTTTTCAGTGACACAAGTTCTTCCGGCAGTTTCTCGTCGGGCGAAATATAACCTTTGAAATGAACAGGCTGCTCGATGTTGTTAAACAACTTGCCGGACGCGCGATAGGCATAGAGCACTTTTTTAATGGCCTCCGTCAAATCGTACTCGGGGTTGC
>DASVCP010000514.1:0-3687 GCA_036381555.1 Gammaproteobacteria bacterium | reverse complement strand
CGGAAACCAGGCCCCCATCCCGGTCTCCCAGCGTGATTCGAAGGCACTCAGTTGCTGAACAGGGTTCTTGAGTTCACGCTTCATTTTCGACTCCAATATTCGAATCAAATACCTTCCACCACGCTTATATTCGCGAACGTGGGAATAACGCGGGTCAACTCCAACCCCGCCGAGTCAAACAGTACCCTGTATTGCTCTTCGGTACGCTCTTTGCCCCCGATCAGCAACATCCCGACATCGAGCCATTTTCCGAAATACGGATCGTTGCCGCCGGGAATGACGTTTTCCACTACCAGAATCCTCGCGTTGCGTTTTTTCGCCTTCCTGCAGTTTTGAAGGATGGTTTTTGCTTTTTCATCGTCCCAGTCATGAATAATATGCCGCAACAAATAGATGTCGCCGCCGCCGGGAACGCTGTCAAAGAAACTCCCCGATTCAAATGTAAGCTTTTCGGCAACGTTATCGCCCCTGATTTTCTTCTTTGCGCGCTCAATCACTTGCGGCAGATCATAAACTATGCCGCGGATATTCGGATAACGATCGATGACTTCCGACATCAACGATCCGTTTCCCCCTCCGACATCCACAACGGTTTCGCAGTCGGAAAAATCATAGGCGCTCAACATCGGCTCTACTTCCCTGCGATGCATGCTTTCCATCGCCGCATCGAAATCCCGCCCTTTATCCGGGTTTTGTTTGAAGTACTCGAACATGGACACGCCAAATACTCTCTGGAAAGCCTCCTCGCCGGTTTGAACGGCATGCATCAGTTCCCCCCATATGGCGTATGAAGTATTACCCACCATCAAGGCAAAGCTTCGAAGAGAACCGGGCGAATCTTCGCACAAGTATTCGGCCATAGGGGTCAACGAGAACCGCCTGTCTTTCCCTTCCTGAAATATCCCACTACTGGCCAATGCCCGCAGCAGACGGTATAAAGATTCGCTGTCCGTGCCGGTCTGCTCGGCGATCTCTTCTGCAGTTTTGGAACCGGAGGCCAGCAGATCGGCAACGCCCAGCTTTGCAACGACGTAAATCGCCCGGCAGGCCATGTGCCCCACTATCATCTGAAAAAACTGACCGTGAAGCGACGGGTCGTTTCCCGGAAATTCTTCTTCTGTCATTTATCGGCCTCTTTCTTCGGACCAGGGTCGTTTGTAAGCTCCAACTCATCTTTGAAAAACGGATACTTCTTCCATTGCAGATGCTGTTCCAAAGCATGCGCCGCGGCGCCGGGCAGGCGCAGCAACAGATAAAGCATTTCGGCCTCCCGGGCGCCCAACCCCAGATCGACCAGCGTGGCGGCGGCAACGCCGGTCATGGCCAACGGATATTCGGCGGACTTTTCCAGCTCAAGGCGGTTGTGCTCCAGCCAGCCCAATGCTCCCGAACCATGAATACCCGCCAAGTGCGATAATGCCTGCCGGACGGGAGTGGCGCAGCGGACCCCGTAGGGATCGAAACCCGGTGGATGTTCTATGGCCGGCCATACCGTGGCGTCGGTTTTCCCGGAAGCGGGGTTCTGCAGGCGATCTTTCCATTTGTCGAGGTCCCGGTTGCAGGCATTCCAGGCATCTACCGCCAGGTAGACCTCTCGCGCGCCGCCGAACTGCCCCGCCCCGACGGCCAGGGCCGACATCAGACAGGAGGCGGCGGTTGCCCCCCCGGCGGCGGCGCTCATTGCGGCCCGCACGCTGTAGTCGCGCGGCCCGGGATTGGCCAGGCATACCGCCAAGCTTTCCAGCAGTTTCGACTGGTGTTCAGCTGGACGCTCCTGTTTTGTAAGCAGATAAAGGTATTCCGGCCAGCGGATTTTCCCGAGAAGGTCCCCGTAAACATCATACCCGGCGCAATAGCAAACTGCGGCTGCATAAGGATTATCCGCTTCTGCTTCTTCGTCCCAAATCTTTGTTTGTATGCATTCCTTTTTAGGGTTATCAGAATTTTCCATGATGATTAATTATTATCCAATATCTATGTATTTTCTTAACGGCACCAAGCTGTATATAGCAGATATAGACCGATTTCGAAACGGAATTTTAAGTAGAACTTTTGAATGCTCTGGCAAAGCTAAATTTCGGTATGTTAAGCAGACATGCCTGCACTGCGATTTTCTATCAAGCCCACTGTTGGCACACTGTCTCCACTGCTGTCCCATTGATATCGGCTGCTATTCGATTAAATGCCTATTTTGATGGGGTTTAGGGATGGCAGAGGTGCAGACAGACATGAACGAGAGTGTGGGGGGAATTTCCCTCTCCCTGAGGGAGAGGGGGTCTAGGGACAGCACTGTTTAGGAGAAGGGACCTACTTTTTAGATTTTGTGGGACAGCAGTGCACTGTCTCAGCCTCATGATGACAGTAATTCAAGTCTCGAACTTGATCTGATCGCGCATTTATAAAAACAGGCTCTGGCCGGTTTATTGGCCGTGGTGATCAGCCCAGTTGCGGTTGGACGGGCTGATTGTAATCCGGTCTTTCCCGCAATTTCCGTTTTTTGTGCACCATCCAATATCTTGGCTTGATCCATTGAGCGCGTTACCGATATTTCAATTACAATGAATTCCAAGGATAAAGGGGTATACGAGCTCATACGTAACCTTTGGCAGTTGAGTATGTAACTTGGTTTAGGGATATGGATAATTTATTGCCGCCAAGGATCAGCGAATTACAAAAACAGGCCGGCGACATTTCCCGCCAGGTCCTGCGGCCCAAGGCGGCCGAAGTCGACGAACGGTGCATATGGCCCGCCGAGTCGTTGAAGGTGCTGGCGGAACTGGGCTTGACCGGATTACATGTTCCGATGAAGCTGGGCGGGCAAGAACAGGGCCTGCTGGCGTTGGCGGTTGTTTGCGAGGCGTTGGCGCAGGGGTGTGCTTCCACGGCTATCTGTTTCGGCATGCACAGCGTGGGCACCGCGGTTATCGTTGCCAAGGCCACTCCCTATCATGAAGAGCGCTTTCTTACGCCCATAGTCAGGGAAGGGTGTGTTGCCACACTGGCGTTGTCGGAACCCGCTACCGGTTCGCATTTTTATTTTCCGCAGTGCAGTCTTGAGGCGGATGGCGATCATTTCGTTCTAAACGGCGACAAGCAGTTCGTGACCAGCGGCGGGCAGGCCGATTTTTATATCGTCTCAAGCCGGGCCAGCGAATCGGGCGCGGCTGGCGAGTTCAACTGCCTGGTGGTGGAAAAGAACCAGCCGGGCATGGAGTGGCAGGCGCCCTGGCGGGGATTCGGAATGCGGGGCAATTCGTCGCGGGGGTTGCAGTTGAATCGCGTCAGGATTCCCAAGGCCAATTTGCTGGGCCAGGAGGGTGACCAGCTCTGGTACATCTTCGAGGTGATCGCACCGTATTTCCTGATGGCGATGGCGGGAACCTACCTGGGCATCGCCCAGGCCGCTTTGGATTTCGTTATTGACTATGTCAAACAGCGCCCCTACGGGCATTCGGGGAAAACGCTGGCCCAGGAATCTTTTATTCCCCATGAAATCAGCCGGCTATGGCTGGCGGTTGAAGCGGCGCGAGGCCTTGTACACCGGTCGGCCAGGTTGGCGGACAGCGGCGACTCGGAGGCGCTGGTGCCCGTGTTTATGGCGAAAGTGGCGGCATCAGAAGCGGCAACGCAAGTGTGCCAGGACGGCCTCAGGCTGTGCGGAGGGTCGGCTTACCGCGACAATGCGGA
>DASVCP010000513.1:0-7402 GCA_036381555.1 Gammaproteobacteria bacterium | reverse complement strand
GTCTCCGGTGCGCGTGCATTACAACTCGCCGAAGCCTGCGCAAGTCGGCGCATTGGCTTACACGCAGGGTACCGAAATCCATTTGGGCCACGGCCAGGAAAGGCATCTGCCGCACGAAGGCTGGCACGTGGTGCAGCAGATGCAGGGCCGGGTCAGGCCAACGGTTCAGTACAGAAAGACGGCGATCAACGACGAGGCAGGACTGGAAAGAGAAGCCGATGTAATGGGCGGCAAAGCATTGCAGTTCCAAGGCGGTGCGCCAGTTCGAACCCAACACGTTTCTTTAAGCAGTCACCAGCCGATTCAACGTGTGGTTATGCCGATTATCATGCCTGGAATAGGGTTGGCGGGAAATACGTTGGCTAAATTTAACGAATTGCTTGCCGCCATGAATTTATTGGCCCTCGGCCCGGCTGCCGGAATAGTCGTTGGTGTAAGAGTTGATGACAGTCACGAACCCAACCCCGCCGATACCCGGATGTTGGGTGTGGGCGGTATCGACATTGAAGTGAACCTGAGGAAATGGTACCTGGATATTGCTTCGGTGGGTGAAATCGTTGGGCTGATTGCGCATGAGCTGGGCGTGCATAACCTTGCTGATTTGATGATGAGTCGCCGGGCGATACGCAGGGAAAGAAGGCGCAATGTCGCCGGTACGGGATTCCAGGTCAATGTTAACGGCCACCAGGTGGGCGTGGCGGGCTGGGCCGCACCCGCGGCAAATAACCGGGATGCCCAGGGGCGTCAAAGGGACCATGTCAATGTGGTCCGGGACCAGGGAGGTGTTGCGGGTAACGCCTCGGCAAGAACACAGGCCTATGTGAGTACCATGCTGAATTTAGGTGACAACATTAATGCGGGTCCTGGTACAGCAGCCCAGAGAAATCAAAAATTGCGCGATTTGATCAGGACGTTTTTATTCGACTATGCCCGCATTCTGGTCACCGACGACGGTGGCCCGTGGGCGACGTTTACCAATGCCGATCTGATTTCACATGTCATGCAATGGTATCAGGGAGTGGTGGTCATGCGGCACGTCGGTGCGCATCCCTGGTTGATGAGTCCCGCTGTACATGTCAATTCCAGCGGGTGGGGAATCAGAGGGTGGCTGTTAGGAAAGCTGGCGGCTTATATTGCGAACCGTGGAGCCACCCTGGTGAGAAGGGGGTTCGGCGCGGTCGGCGGCGCCATAGCCGGTGCCTGGAACAGAGTCTTCGGATAGGTGCGCGATCGTGGCACTTATCCGAGGAGTAGCGTGTTAAGACATCGTACGCCAAATCATACAAAGTGCATTCCCGGCTGGTTGCCTGTAATAACCTGTAATCGACAATTCCCCAACGCAACGCTATGGTGCTTTTGAACAAAGCAGTTGCCGGGTTGCGCAAGCAATAAACGCCGGCATCGGATGCGATACCGATAACGGGAATGTGTGATGCTGGGTCTGAAAGCAACGCTCATTACCGGTGCCGCCGGTCTGATGGCGGCCCTGGTGCTGGGGTTTCTCTGGAAAAGCGAGCAGGCGAAGTCGGCCAGGCTGGAAGGCGAACTGTCGCAGGCGCTCGCCAATACGGAAGTACTGAAAACGGCGGTTGAAGACCAGAAAGCGGCCTTCGAAAAAATGGCGGCGTTGGTTAACGGCAACAGCGAACGTGTACAGGAACTGATGCAGGAACGAGATCATGCGAACGGAGAAACGGCAAGAGCCCGTGCTGAAATCGATTCATTGCGGGCGGCGGAAGCAAACCGCGCTTTGCAGGCCCCTTTTGGTCGCGGCAATTTCGCTCGCGAGCGTTTCACTCACAGCCTGCAACGGATTGCTGGCACGGCCGGTGGAGCAGGTGAAGATAGTCACGATCCCAACATTACCGCGAGCAGTCATTCCGACTGAACCGCCGCCGCCGTCGCTGCAACTGCCGCCGGTTCTGGTTATGACACGGGAAGAAGCGCTCTACTATGCCGAGGCCTGCGATGAGTTTAATCCCGAAGATCCTGACGATGCCTATACCCCCGAGGAGTTGCGGCTCAAATATCCCGGCCTCACCGAGGAAAACGCCTGCGATTGGGCGATATACGGCTTTACGGTTCAGGACTGGTTGACCGTCGAAAGCGGGATGGCGCAAATCGCCGGTTACGTCGAACAACTGCGCGCGCAAATCCGGTTCATGGGGCGGTTGATGGAAGAGCGTCAGGAAGTGATGGACAGGCAGCTGGAGTCCATTCAGAAGATTTCACAATAAACCGCCGGCTGCGCCGTTTCCGGCGATGAACCGGTAAAAGCAAGAGCAAGGAGGAAGCAAAGATGCCGGATATTGATACGATGATTGACGACATTCTGCGTCGCGAAGGCGGTTATGTCGATCACGCCAGTGACCGCGGCGGCGCCACGAACTACGGCGTGACCCAGCAAACGTTGTCCGAGTATCTGGGCAAGGCCGTCACCAAAGACGATGTCAGGACCATGAGCATCGACCTGGCCCGCGAAATCTACCGCAAGAATTACTACTTCGGTCCGAAAATCGACCGCCTGCCGAAACAGGTTCAGCCGTTTATCTTCGACTGCTCGATCAATCACGGTCCTCTGCGCGCGATTAAATTCGTGCAGAAAGTTTGCAATGCCGCCGGTATCGCCGCCCGGATCGGCGTCGACGGCAGGATGGGGCCCGCCACCGAACGCGCGGCCGAGGCAACCCAGGACCAGCTCGGCCGCGGATTCCTCGACAGGCTGATCGAGGAACGGCGGCGCTTTTACGGAAAAATCGTCGAAAGAGATCCTTCGCAGAAGGTTTTTCTGGCCGGCTGGATGAACCGGGTCGACGAATTCGCTTAAAACCGGCGTAAAACATATGCAGAACGAGACATTGCCAGCTGAAACCGAAGCCAAAAAACCTGTAAGCGAACTGGAGTATGCGCTCAAAGATGTGGATTTATTGATCGCCTACCTGTCGAAAACCGGCAAGTCCGTGCCGAAAGAGCTGGTCGGCAGACTGGTGCAGGCGAAGCACAGAGGCCCGGTTGCGCAGTGGACGGCCGATCAGGAGGCCGACTTCTGGTTTACATTCAACGAGATTGCACGGTTGATCAGCCCTGTGACCATGGCAAGCCTTAAGGCTTTTGCCGTCAACCTGGACTACGCCTATGCCGTCGATAAAAACTCCAGGAAGGGTAAATTACAAAGAACCATTTTCCGTTACGGCATGATGGCTTTCGCCGTGGTGTTCTCCATTGTCGTTCTGCATACCTACCATTTTGTCGGCAACGATGTGCTGAACAAAAGCCAGGAACTGTTCGAGGAGCGCAACAAGGTTCGCGAAGAGCTGGAAAAGAGGAGATTGGCGGCAAGCGGTTTGATGGAAACCGCGGGCGTGAATCGCAACCTTGGCAACACGCTATGGCAGGATGAGGAATACCAGCTGCTGGCGGCGCGTGAAAGAACGCTGGATCAGGAATTCGACGCCAACCGCACTTTGCTGTTTCAATGGAATATGGTCTGGAGACTTGGCCAAAAAATGGAGCCCGAGTTGTCGATGTACGACGAGTACCGTTATTCAGCGAAGGTCGATAAACTCACCCGGGAAAAGCAGGCGCTTGAAACCGGGCTGGGCGCAAAACCCGAGGATGCCGACCGGCTGGCGTCGGAGCTGGTCAACGTAGAGCGCGAGCTTTACGAAACATTGGAGGACGTCAGTCTCCATAAAGCCCGTGATCTGTTCTTCCGTTCCGGTTTGTCGGCGATGTTCGTGCTGAATCTGTTGCACGATTATCTGCTGCCGATGCTGTACGGCTGCCTGGGCGCGTTCGCGATGGTACTGCGCGCCATCTGCAATTCCATCAAAAGTGAAACGTTCTCCGGCAGTTACGCGCTGGATTATAACCTTCGCATTACACTCGGCGCCGTCAGCGGTATGGCCTCGGGCCTGTTTATGGGCGACAACACCCTGCTCAACGGCGGCGGTTTCTCGATGATGTTGATCGCTTTCATCGTCGGTTACAACGTCGACGTGCTTTTCGCGCTTATCGACAATGCCGCCGGCCGGCTGATTCCGAAAGGCAAGGATGAAGCCGTGCAGGGCAGTCCCCTGAAAGCCAAACTAAAGCAGCCTGAGCCTGCGGCATCCTGATGCGCGGCGGTGAGTTCGGTAGTTGCAGTGAGTTCGGTAATTCTTAAAGAAGGGAAGATATGAACAGACTCAGCCGCCTGGCCGGTGCCGCCGGCCTGTTTCTCCTGTTGCCGGCTTTCTCCGGCCTGGCTTATGCCGAGCGGGACACTCAGGCCTGGATAGCCGCCGACAAAAAGTTGTGGAACTCGGAAAAGGCGGCGCTGTACTTTTATACCGAGATGCGATTGAGCGACGGTGAGTCCGGAGTTCAGCAATATTATTACGGGCCCCGGTTCAACTACCGGCTTTCGGAGAATTGGTCGGCCGGAGGGGCTCTCAAGTCGATCAACATCAGGAACACCGGCGAATTCGACGAGCTTCACCGCCTGGAGGCGGAGCTGACGTACAGCGGCCGGGCCGGCGAGACGGGAAAGGTCGATTTGCGCAACCGGGTGGAATTAATCCGTGCGGACGGCAAGCCGGACCTTACCCGCTACCGGCACCGGCTTCGCTATAAAAAGCCTCTCGGCAACGGCGGCGTCATAAAATCGTTTTTCATCAGCGACGAGATTATCTACGCCGAAGACTCGGGCAGTTACCATCTGTTGCAGAACCGGCTTGTTCCATTCGGTCTCGATATCGACGCCGGCGCCGGTGCCGTGCTCAGCCTGTATTACCAATACGTGTACAGGAACAACATTGGCAGGGAAAACGATAAAGCCCACGTTCTGGGTGCAACGCTGAATTTCTAACCGGAATCCGCCGTGCTGAAACGTCTCGATATCACACCCGTGATGCTTGACCGGTTGCGGCACGGCCTCCGTATCGCCGTGATCTGTTCGGGAAGCCCCGACAACCCGTCCAATATCATCAACCGCACCCATAATCCGCGCGGCTGGAAAAGCTATCGCTCGGGTGCGGAGGATATTCGCGACGCTTTGTCGCGCTGCGGTTTTGAAAGCGTCGAGATCCTCGAAGAAGGCAGGAACCTGGGCGAAGAACTGGCCGGACGCGACATTGACGTGGCCTGGCTCAACGGCGGCGGCGTGCAGGGTTATGACGGCATGTGCCATGCGGCCGCCATGCTGGAAAGCCTTGGTATCGCTTACGTCGGGCACCGGCCGTCGCAGGCGGCGTTGATGGACAACAAATATCATTTCAAGACATTCTTAAAGGGTCTGGCCGTGCCGACGGCGCCGTTTGTCGCCTGGGACGCAAGAAAAAACGCCGTTGATATCACCGCGACCGCCGAGTTCCGCAACAGCTTTCGCGGCTACCGCGGCCCTTTTATTGTCAAGCCGGTGTCCGGCAGGGCGTCGAACAACGTCAGCTTTGTCGAAAGCATTGCCGGCTTGAACGATGCGATTGAACGCGTCAACCACGTTACCGACGGCGGCGCGCTGGTGGAAACATACCTGCCGGGTCGCGAATTCTGCATCGCCGCCGCCGGCCCGCTTTGTTACAGGAACGGCGCCCTGGCGTTGACCGACGGTAACAGCGCGTTGTTTTGTTTCAGCCGTCTTGAACGGGTTCTCGGCGCGGATGAGAAAATTTTTACGTCCATGGACATTATGCCGATCACGGCGAACCGGATACGTCTGTTGAACGACGACGAAGACGGCTTTGTGATCAGCGAAATGAACCGCCTGACCGCCTCGGTGTACCGGGCGTTGTCTCTTAACGGAATGATCCGCGCCGATCTGCGCCAGGGCTTGGATGGAACGTTACATGTTCTGGAGTTCAATCCCAAACCCGATCTTCGCAACAGTTCGCAGGGAAAAGGCAGTCTGATCGCGCTCGGCCTGGCCGGGTCCAACATCGGCTATGACGAGCTGATACTCAACCAGTTGCTTGTCAGCTTAAGCGACATTCTTACCTATCGCAGCAAATCGGCGCGAAGCCTGGTGAACATTTTCAACAGGGAGGGTATCTCTCTTGCCGTATAGGGAATCGTCAGAATGAATAGGGTGCTGGCGCCGTTCTCGGTTCTGCTGTTGTCGTTGGCGTTGCTGATTTACATCGGTCTGAACGAGGCGCGGCGTGTCTATCCCGTTCTGCAACTGGACAATATCTGCAGCCAGGCGGGACTGCACAAAAACGTGATTGAAAGCATGCTCAAGGTCGGCCTGCCGATCGAGTATGCCGGTTTCAACACCCGCGTCCGGCAGTTGAAGGACAAGAGCGCCATGATCGACGACGCCTATATCGTGGCAAGACAGCGGGAAGGTGGCACCGCGGATCTCGGTTGCCGGCTTTCGGACGAGTCCCGCCAGATCCATATTGCCATGGACTGGAAGCGGCTGTTGCTTGACGGCGACGGCGGCCGTCACCACCGCGTCGTGCTGGAGTTGGAGGACAAGTTCGGCCACGCCGGTGATCTGGTGCTGGAAGTGAAATCGGAGGTACTGGTCGGCCGCGTGTACCAGGTGTTCCGGTCTATCATCCGCCTGACGCTGGCGTTGCTGCTGATTTCCCTGGCGGTGTTGTCCTACCTCGAAATCCGCGGCAATCCGCGGGCAGGCGCTTTCAATAAGCTGATCTACCACGTCTCGTTTTTCATCGTCGGCGCCGCGATATTGTTGTCGCTGGTCAATATCTACGGCGAAGGCATCAAACACAAGTCGAGCGCCTTGACCCAATCGCTTGCGCAACGGCTGCGCGTGCCGATTGAAATGGGCTTCGATATCCGGCGCGATTTCTCCGGTGTCGGACAAATGCTCGACGACTATCGAAGGCAGGGCGGCGAGATCGGTTACATTTCGATCTTTACCGAAGACGGGAAGCCGTTCGAGTCGGGCGAATCCGACCATGTCGAACCGCGGGATTTGATGGACGGCTGCGATGAGACGCACGCCTCGCGATCCGCGCGGGACAATATCGTTTTTTGCGAGACGCTCGACGCGCAACGAAATATTTTTCTGCACGTCAGGGTACCCAAGTCGGCCGTTTATTTGAAACTGTTGCGCACGGCCCGCAACATGCTCGTGCTGTTTATCGCGACCACGCTGATATCCAACCTGCTTTTCAATTCGATGACCGCGTTGCAGACCGCGCTGAACAGGGCGGCCGGCAGCGCCCAGCGGTACCGGCGCGGTATCGGTCTGCTGAACCCCGTCTATACACTGGGCGTGTTTGCCGAAGCGCTCAACCTGTCATTCCTGCCGGGATACCTGGCACGGGTGATCGGCGAACAGGGTTCGGTGTCGACGGTTTTCGGGGTTTATTTTTTGTGCTTTGCGCTGGTGCTGGTTCCGGCGGGGCGTTATGCCGCCCGGCACAGTCTGCGCAACATGATGGTCTTCGGG
>DASVCP010000512.1:0-3221 GCA_036381555.1 Gammaproteobacteria bacterium | reverse complement strand
AGAGTGAAAATAGCCAGACCAACTATCCGCCGCTGGAAAATCCCCCAAATTCACCAGGCATACCAAGACCAGATTACTCCGAAAACCCTGACCGGCCAAAAATAGTTTTAGTGGGCGCCAAAGCCGTTAGATTGCGTATCGGAGATAACTACCTCGAAGAAGGCGCCACCGCCAACGACTTACAAGACGGCGATATCAGCAGCCTGATAACGACAACCGCTCAAGTCAACTCATCAATTGCCGGCGATTATCTGGTGCGTTATTCAGTGACTGACAGTAGCGGATTGGCCGCCGTGGAGGCCGCGAGAATCGTGCGGGTTTACGATGGAGCACCGACTAACCAGACAAGCCGGACGGTGGGCACATCCGGGGCACACCTGGGTTATGCGGAACATTTACCGGCAGACTACGAAGGCAATCCGGCGGCCGGATTTCCAGTATTGATTTTCAATCATGGCGGCAGCTCTAACGCCAACTTATCCGGCGGATCACTCGACTCCGTTATTTTTAACGGAGGCCCGCCGGGATTGATTCAGGCAGGCGCATGGGACACGGATTTACCCTTCATCGCTTTATCGCCACAACGGCAAAATTCCGGCAATGTCGATGTCGCAGGCCTCGATGCCTTTGTCGAGTACGCCAAATCGGTTTATAACGTCGATACATCAAGAATCTACATGACCGGCTGGAGCCAGGGAGGTTTCACCAGTTTGCTGTATGCCGTGACCTATCCTGAAAAAGTGGCCGCTGTCGTGTCCGTTGCGGGAGGATTTTTTGGCGGCATCCCGTCGAACATCTGCAATATTAAACCTGTTGCGATCTGGGCTTTCCACGGCGCAACCGATAGCGTTATCAGCGTAAGCGGCAGCAGGGGCAGCATTCAGGCCGTCAATGCAATCAACGCCTGCAAGCCGGATGTCACTGCAAAGCTGACAGTATTCCCCGGCCAGGGCCATAGCGTCCACAATCAAGTCTTTTCCCTTACCGCCATGAACACCGGAGACCCACAATACGACCCCTACGATCAAAGCGTTTACGAGTGGTTGTTGTCACTTTCGTTGAATTGAGGCACGTGATGTCATGAATTTAATGGATCAACCCTGGCCGCCGGAAAATTACACGTTGCCGGTATAGTCCACGATCCACTGGATGCCGAACCTGTCCACGCACTGGCCGTGTTTCTCGGCCCACTCGGTCTGCTGCAAGGGCATGTTGACCTTGCCGCCGGCGGACAGCGCGTCGAACACCTTGTCCGCCTCCTGCGCGCTCTCCGGTTCAAGGGCGATGTGAAAGTTATTCCCAGCCGAGACTCCTTGTGAATCCAGCGCATCCGTGCCCATCAGCATGCTGTTTTCGCCGAGCGGCAGCGCAATGTGGGCAATTTTCTCCAGTTCCGCCTCGGGCACGCCCATGGCATTGTTGTCGAAATCTCTGTAACGGAGCACTGCGACAAAGTCACCGCCGAAGACCGACTGGTAAAAATCAAATGCTTCTTTGGTATTTCCGTTGAAATAAAGGTAGGGGTTGACCGTTTTCATACTCTGTTTCCTCGATAGACAATGTGAATTACCGGGTAGTCGTTCGGGAAGCGCCGGAATCGACATTGGCGCTCCTTAAGAACGAGAGCCCGGGCATTTACGAAAGGGCGGCTGTTTACAGATTCTCCGGATCCCCCTCCGTTCGCGGTTCGAGCCCGCCGGACCTTCCTGGTAATCGGATGGTGAAGCGGGCGCCTTTTCCAATACCGTCGCTGGCGGCCTCAAGGATGCCGCCGTGCATCTCGACAA
The DNA here is from genome assembly GCA_036381555.1 of Gammaproteobacteria bacterium. Lineage (GTDB taxonomy): Bacteria > Pseudomonadota > Gammaproteobacteria > HTCC5015 > HTCC5015 > DASVCP01. Next base: position 1,434 of record DASVCP010000512.1, on the reverse strand, counting down.
GTTTGCGTGCGATCGAAAGGCCGAGACCGAGGCCGCCGTGACGGTGTGTCTTGTCGCTGTCGGCCTGACGGAAACGGTCGAAGACGTAGGGCAGGAACTCGGGGGCGATGCCCTCGCCCTGGTCCGCAATAACGATTGTCGCTTCCGATGCGCCGGCCGCAAGCCGGATATCGATCGAACCGCCCTCTGCGCTGAATTTCACCGCATTGATGAGGAGATTCCAGATGACCTGCTGCAAGCGCGCCGAGTCGGCGCATATCGGGCTTGTGACGGAGTCGAGCACCATCCGCAATTGAATTCTTTTGGCGTTGGCGGCGGGACGGACGACATCGGCGGCAGCCTCGATGATCTCGATCAGGTCGACCGGTTTGACTTCGATCCGGAGGTTACCGGCCACGATGCGGGAAATATCCAGCAGGTCTTCGATGAGCTGCGCCTGGGCCTTGCAGTTACGCTCGATGGTGGCGAGCGCGTTCCCCCTGGTGGACTCGTCGAGGCTGGCGCCCTGGCGCAACACTGTCGTCCAGCCCAGAATCGCATTGAGCGGCGTCCGCAACTCGTGTGAGATTGAGGCAAGAAACTCGTCCTTAGCCCGGTTGGCCGTCTCCGCTTCCGCGCGCGCCTCCCGCTCGAGGATAAGAAGTTTCTCGCGTTCCTTTTCAGCGGCCTTGCGCGCCGTGATGTCCATCATCGAGGCGATTGCTCCACGGGGATTACCCTGCTCGTCCAGCAACGGGAGCACGCTGATCAACTCGTGCCTGACGGTGCCGTCCGGGAAGGCGACATCGAGTTCCAGATCGTGAATGGCGACCCCATCTCGCGCCACGCGCCGTACCGGCAGATCCTCGGGCGGCACGTCGACACCCTCGCGGAGAACGCGGAAATGGACCAACGTCTCCTCAAGTGCGGCGTGGAGCGGGCGGTTATCATCCGGTTTCGGCAAGCGCAGGAGTTCGCGCGCGGCGCGGTTGACGGTAATTTCCGTGGCAGCCCTGTCCATGGTGATAAAGACGCCGATCGGCAGTACCTCCATCATCGTCTCAATCTCGTGCAGCCGGTCGCGCACCGTCGCTTCCGCGATGAGTTTCTGCCGCTCGACGCGATTCAATTTGATTGCCGTGTGCACGATTAGGGTCGCGAGAATAACGATGATGGCGAGTATCAACACAGCGGTGCCGAAGCGGGTCTCCAGGTAACCGGTATTCTCGAGCCAGACACGCACACAGCCGAGCAACAGCGGCACGGCGACGGCGAAGAGGAGCAACCGCCGTGCCATCAGGCTGCCGGCGCCGTCTCCGGCTACAACCGAAGCGATACCGCGGTCGACGGATGCTGCGAGCAAGCCCAAGCTCAACGTAAGCAACGCGACGGCCGTATTCAGTGCAATACCGGTATACTTTACTATCCCGTACAGATTCTCCGCACCATAGGCAT
>DASVCP010000511.1:0-10225 GCA_036381555.1 Gammaproteobacteria bacterium | reverse complement strand
CTCGAAAATTCGGTTTTCTGCGATCACCTCAGGCGAGTAAACATATTTGTCGCCTCCCATCACGGCAGAGTTAGCGGATATTGTGAATCGGTCTTCGATTGTTGTAAGCCAGATATTGTCATCATATCTGACAAAGAGATCATACATGAGACACAAAAGCAGATGTATGCTAAACATGCCAAGGGCCTTCTTTGGAATGGGGGTCCAGAGAAACGCTATGTGCTGACGACCCGATCAGATGGAATGATTACAATCAAGAAAAGAATTGGTGAAGGGTATCATGTGGCGATTTAGAATAAAGAGAATGAGGGGTCAAATCTAGTTTTATTAACTTTAGAAGGGATTAATTATGGGGAAATTAATAAAACTAGATTTGACCCCCTATCCCCTTTTATTTAAGTAATTTATGGAGTAAATGTGCGCGCGGAAAAGGAAGGTCTTACGCCTAGCGAGCGCTATCTTGGGCGTTTGTGTCGTCGTTCATTTCTCTCTCCTTGGAGCTACCAGAACCTTCACACAGATGAGGGGCGAAAGTCTGCGTCGGTCCCAGGCCATGAATTATGCGATTTACTCGTTGTTTTTGGCGACACGGTGATCATATTTTCTGACAAGCATGTTGCTTTCCATGAGAAAAAACCTATCGAAGTTGCTTGGCCTCGTTGGTTTCGAAAGGCGGTACGGAAATCGGTGCGCCAGCTCCATGGTGCCGAATCTTGGGTTAGAAATCACCCAGACCGGATCTTCCTTGATCCGCTCTGCGTAAATCCATTTCCAATTCCGCTACCTAGCTCCAATAAAATTGATATCCATTTGGTCGCTGTAGCTACAGGGGCATACGAGGCTTGCTATAAGTATTTTGGGCGGCAGAGTATAGGCAGCCTCATGTTGGCCACCGATTTATATGACACCCACCATGAGAAAGTTCCTTTTACCGTTGGATGGGTGGATTCGAAGCGAAAGTTCGTTCATGTTTTCGATGAGTTTAGCCTTGACGCAGTCTTCGGTGAAATAGATACGATCTCTGATTTTGTTGCTTATCTAGAAAAACGTGAATCATTTCTTACCAAGCGTACGCCAATAATCCGCGCGCCAGGTGAAGAGCAGTTGCTTGCTATTTATCTCACGAAGATGAACGAGTGTGGTGAGCATGATTTTGTAATACCAAATGCTGGAGGAGAAAATCCTGATTTGATTTCCTTTGATGAATCTTTCTGGCAAGGAATGGTTAACGACCAGCAGTATAAGCGTAAGAAGCTGGCAGACCGTATCAGTTATGCTTGGGACCGTTTGATAGAGCATTTCGTCGCACTTGGGGGGGCGTACGATAGAAACTTCCAGCGTTCGGAATCAGTAGCGGATATAGAAATTGGACTCCGACACATGGCTGCGGAATCACGGCTTAGCCGACGTCAATTGGCAAGTGCCTTTGTCGACCTCTTGAAGACCACTCCTTCGGACAAACGAAAAGCGCGAGTAGTTTATTCGAACGAATTTCCTACTAATGCATATGTGTTCTTGGTTCTGCCTAAAATTGATGGAGAATCATATGATATTTACCGGCAGAACCGTGTTGCGCTGCTGTCCGCTTATTGTCAAGTGGCGAAGCTAAGATGCGAAAAAGCGCAGTATATTATTGGTATCGCTACAGAGTCGTACCGCGCAGAAGGCGCATCGGAAGATCTTGTTGTATTAGATGTTCGAGACTGGAACGATGAGCTGAATGATGAAGCAAAAAGGCTTCAGTCCGAGGGCGGGTTGCTGCTAGCCGGGAATGTACGTACTCAAGAAGGTCGGACTCTGGAATACCCGGCAGAGTCAGGCGATAGCACTGCGTCGAGTTTCTCTAAGAGACAAAAAGACCCGCGCAAACTTCGAAAGAAGCGAAATATGATTCAGAAAAATAGTAGAAAGAAGAATCGACGAAAATAAATGGAAGATCGCCTTTGGTCGGGCCGACGCAACTAACTGCTGGTCGGCTGAGAGATTTGCGGAAATATGGCTGCAAGCCCGCTAACGGTCTTTCTTGCATATTTTTACTCCGTGCCTCTCTTTCCCTCCGTGTCGCAGAAAGTTCGCTCCTGCAATTTCTGCACTTCCGCCATCCGTGGCGGTCGTCCGTGGTAATCTTTTCCATGGTTCCCTGAATCAAGGAGCAGCGGGATGAGTCTCGACTCGGACACAAGCGATCATAAAGATACGCGGATTTATCGGGCCATTATCAGCGAATGGGATGAGGGCTACCGGATCACGCTTGCGGATAACCCGATCTCGCCCGGGTGGAGAGATGCCGGCAAGACCGGTTCCCGGGAAGAGGTTCTGGCCTGGATCGATGTAGTATGGTCCGAATACGATAGGCGGCCGAAGAGCCTGCGCGACAAGATGAAGGAGTTGGGAATCGAGGATACTCGCGTTTATCAGGTGCTGATCGATGAGGGCACCAGACTCTATTATCCGTATCCGCTGGAAAAGGGGGTGCCGCCCGATTTCGCCAGCGCGGGGATAACGGGTTCGATGGAGGAGATGTATGACTGGGCAAATTCGCATGTTGCAAGGCCGGGAAAGGAAGGGGCGTGACCATTCCTTGAGTTCAATCGGAAAATAATTTCAGGAAGAATTGTAGGAGTTGAGCAATCTGTTCGAAAAGAAATCGATTCTAGTTTGAATTCAACTAATAACTGATTAAGAAAGAAAATTGGTCAATACACCTTAAAAAGCCTTTTTGTTATCTAAAACGTTATTTTAAGGGCTGGGAATGTGGTTTTCCTTGGTTATTTCGTTTAAATTTCGTATGGTGGGCGACTCAGGGCATTTATCGCTTATTCAAAATAGGGCAGATACAGCTTAATAGTGAATATTAGCAATGCGACCGGGCGCAGGGTCTTCTTCTTGATTAGCGGGAGCAGAAATGAATAGACAATTAGCTTTACTTATCTTTATGGTCTTGCCAAGTTTGTTTAATCACACTGCCTTTGCGCAATCCGCAACCATCGCGCAGGCTGCGTCTACTATTAGAGACGGGCTTGGCGATTTTAACGGCGACGGTCGGGCCGATTTGTTCTTTATGTCAGGTGACGCCAGCGATCTGCGTCGTGCTCTATTTCTGTCATCTGGAACAGGGTTCTCGGCCATCTGTCCGGACGAACCTAACGAGGCTTGCGGAGTCGGAAACGAGCCATTTCATTACAACTGGCGGGCACGTAAGCTGCTCGGCGACTTTAGCGGCGACGGCAAAACCGATCTGTTGGTATTGTCTGCGCAGCCCGATTTTCTGCGACGGGTCGTTTACAACTCGACCTCGACCGGCACCGGTTTCAACCATGTTTGCGTGGGGCAAGACGATGGCGCGTGCGGATTTGACACCGAGCCGTACATGCAACACCCGAAAACTGTAATTCTTCCCGGTTACTACAATGCCGACAATCGGCTCGATCTCCTGGTGGTGTCCGGCGATCTGGCAAACCGAGAGAGACAACTTTTACTGTCGAACGGTGCAGGCTTCACGCCGGTATGCGGAGCCTCGCATCCTGACGGTTACTGCAATATCGATTCCGACCAATACACTTTCCACCCTCGAACGCGCCTTCTGTCAGGCGACTACAACGGCGACGGCAGGACCGACCTGTTGATAGTTTCAGGCGATCCCGATTTCACCCGGCGAGTGCTCTATGTCGCTAATGCCAGCAACAGTTTTGACGTTGCCTGCTCGAGTGAACAGGATGGTGCGTGTGGCCTGGACACTGAAAAGTACAGCTACCATCCACGCACACGCTACTTAACGGGCGATTACAACGGCGATGGCAAAACCGATTTGCTTGTGATGTCCGGTGATGAAGCGTTCTCGCGGCGCATCCTTTACCTTGCCAATGCGGCCGGCGATGGTTTTCATCATGTGTGTGCCGGAGAATATGACGGCGCCTGTGGTTTGGATACCGAATCCTACACGCGTCATCCGCGTACTCGCGTTCTACGTGGGGACTTCAATGGGGACGGCAAAACTGACCTGCTCTTGTCATCCGGCGATTCCGGATTTCCGCGTCGCATTTTGCATCTCGCCAATGCGAGCGGCAATGGGTTTGAGGTGGCTTGTGTTGGGGAGCAAGATGGTGCCTGTGGTCTCGATCTTGGAGCCTATATTCATTTGGCCAGGACGCGCATGCTGCCGGCCGATTATGATGGTGACGGCAAAACTGACTTGCTTGTGCTGTCGGGGCAATCTAATTTTCTACGGCGTGTGTTGTACCGCTCCGATGGAAATGGGTTTACCGCTACCTGTGTTGGGGAAAGTGATGGAGCGTGCGGCTTGGATATGGAATCCTACACGTATCACCCGAGGACCAATATGCCTGGCTACGATCATGGTCACGCGGAGAATCTTGCCATTGGCACAAGGTTTCATTCACCCGAGGTGTTGACGGATGCCCTGCAATACCATCTCGATAAGCGTTACGGCGAATTGGTGTTGGATCCCGGCCAGTCTACTGCCAAATACAACACTGGTCCGTTGTTCCTGAATCATGGAGGCACTACGATTCGCTGGGAACCCAATGTGACTCTTAAAGCGGCGCCAGGACTTTTTCCCGATTCACACGACTCAATGATCACTGCCCGAGCCGTGCGGGATCTAAAGTTTCTAGGTGCGCCCGGTGCCCAGATCCAGATGCGTAAAGAAGAGTATGTCAACTCCGATCCGTCCTGGCAAACAGCCTCATGCGACGACAACCCGCGACCGGACACAGCTGAGTGGCGGTCAGGGCTATCTCTGGAAAATGTCGTAGATGTAGAAATCGCGGATTTGCATATTCATGATACGGGTGGAGATGGCATATATTTGGGTAATGGCGACTTTCCGGGCGTTGAGCCTTATAACGCCAACATTCATATCCATGGCGTCACGCTAAACAATAATTCACGTAACGCATTGACGATCGTCAGCGCAAAAAATGTGTTGGTGGAAGACAGCGTTTTCGCTAATACCAGATCTTACCCTGATTCGGGGATTGCTTGGTGTGGTCCTTGGGCGGGAATAGACTTTGAGCCAGACAAAGAGTGGGAGCGTCTCGAGAACGTTACAGTGCGTAACAGTCAGCTGATCGACAACCGCTGGAGCGGACTCACTTTTGCGCTTTTCAAGCTCACCGAGAATTCGCCAGTTCCTGTTTCCATCTTCATCGAAGATATCACTGAAACATCGTTCTGGCCTGAGGCGGATGCTATTCAGGCGTCAGTTGCATCGCCGCCGGTATCAGGTACCATTACACTCACCAACTTCCAAAACACCAATGGGTTTCACTCAAAGTGGCTGGAGCTGGTTAATAACAATACCTCGCTTACTATCGTGCAAAACGAATAGAAAGGAAGAACAAGTATGCGGGTTCGGATAGCAAGTTTCATTTAATGCCTGATTTCACTGTCAGGTTCTGATTTGTCTTCTTCTCATGCTTATCGCTCATGTGAAGAGCTAATCCTTGCGCGATTTTGCCGGACCAACGCAACTAATTGCCTAAGAAAGAAAATCGACCCAATAACCGCTGAATATAAACCTTAAAAGGCCTGGGATGGTTATTCCGGATCGTTTGGGTCAAATATTTAAAAATATGGGAGCTGGCTTCTTCTTGTGAAAAACTTATTTCAAATCTTGATTCTATTGTCAAGCCTCGCGAGTGTCGGCGCGCTGGGTGATGTCGTAAGCGACCGCATTGGCTGGATTAAAGGCGAGTATCGAAATACCGGGGATGTTTCCGGGAGAGAGATAATATGAAACCCCTTTTGTGCGACAGCGATAAAATTACCTGGTGATGACGCTTCATTGGGGAAGGGTGATATGCGGATCCATTTTGCCTTTCTGGTCAGCATGTATTGACAAAACCTCTTTGCCTTGCATTATCGGCATCTACTTTTTTCTAGAACGATTCAAAGGCCTTTCAAAGTCCAAAGGGTGATGTGGTTCCGTTTATCGACAATCATGTGTGTAATACTTTTCGGGTATTTTGCGTCGGGCTAGTGGGTTCACCTCGGGCGATCTCGCTTAAAGAGAGTGCGGGCAAGCCGGTTAAATACATTACACCTTTCAGCAGTAGGGAAATTCCAGAATCAAATCATGGAGGTATTTCTATGTCAGTCATAAACAGACTCATGCAGAATCGCGTTAACACATTCCGGCGATGCGGATCTCCGGGCTTAACGTTATTGTTGTTGATGTGCGTTGCTTTTAATACCGCCGACGTTTACGCGGTGGATGCGCCCGGCGATGTGGTGGCGGCGCAAGCAAGCAACGCTTCTCTTAAAGTCACCTGGGCCGACAACTCAGGCGACGAAACCGGCTTCCGCGTGCAAAGCCGCAGCAGTACTGACGGGGGCGAAACCTGGGGTTCCTGGAGCACCGAAACCACCACGGCCGCCAACGTGGAGGAATGGACAAAATCGACGGGGCTGACCAGCGGGACCACCTACCAGTTCCAGGTTCGCGGCAACGGCTCGCCCGATTCGGCCGACGTGAGCAGCAATGCTTTCACATTCTTTACTTACACTTCGTCGGATATCGGCGATGTGGGCGCCACGGGATCAGCGTCGTACAGCAGCGGAATTGTAACCATCGAAGGTTCGGGCAATGATATCTGGAGTGATGCCGACGGCTTCCATTACTATTACACCGGCCTGTCGGGCGACGGCCAAATCACGGCCCGGATAGACACGCTGACAAACACCGCCTCATGGACCAAAGCGGGTGTCATGATTCGTGACGGCCTCACAGACGACGCGGCGAACGCCTTTATGATGATTCGTCCAACCGAGGGCGCCGGTTTTCAATACCGCACATCCGGAGGCGCTTTTTCAGGCAATGCCGATGCGCCGTATATCCAGCCCCCCGAATGGCTGCGCCTGACGCGTGAAGGAAATTCTTTGGACGGTTATGTTTCTGATGACGGTCTGTGCTGGACTCACATCGGCTCGGTGGACGTTTCCATGTCGGGTGGCGATTATATCGGCGTGGCGTTGACGGCTAGTAACTACGGTGTGTTGGCGGAAGCCGAGGTGAGCAACCTGAGCATTAAAACCACGGTCGACGCGTTTAACGCCGATTGCCCGCGCACCGCTGTTGACGGCCCGCTCGCGCCCCCCACGCAGTGGGTGGTGCAACCGGGCAATCTTGCCTCGGTCAGTTGGAAATATACCTTTACCAACCCCAACAGCAGCCCGGCCTGGGAGGACTGCAGGCCCGGATCTGACGATGAGCGTTACGGTCCCGATGATCCGCAATGCCCGGACGCCGGTGTTTCCCCGGCCTGGACGCAGACAGGTTACAACGACAGCGGCTGGTCCAGCGGCAACGCCGGTTTCGGCAGCAACCCCAACTATGAGGGCGACGATGTCAACACCACCTGGTCAACGTCGGATTCCGATATCTGGCTGCGCAAGACCTTCACTATCAGTTCCGGACAAATCGACGACGTGATGCTGTGGACCCGCTGGGATGACGGTATTACCGTTTACATCAACGGCGTGCTGGCCACTTCAAACAAAGGCTGGAGCGCGGGTTATCATTACATGGGGCTGAGCGAGGCCGCGCGCGCCGCGTTAAGCTCGTCCGGCACCAACGTAATCGCCATCCGCGCCAAGAACGGCGATTACTTCAACCCCGGCGGCAGCGACGACAGGTATATCGATGTCGGGCTGGGAATCAAGCAGGAACTGGCCCAGTTGCCGCAAACTTCCGGCGGCATACAAACCATTACCGAAGTCGGGGCATACAGCGATGCGCTCAAGCAATTCATGATTGAACAGGGCATACCCGGCGGCACCCTCGCGGTGATGAAAGGCGATACGGTCGTCCTGGCCAAGGGTTTCGGCTATAAAGACAAAGACCTGCAGACCGCCATGCCGTATGACGCGCTGATGCGCCTGGCCAGCAACGACAAACCCATCACAAAGGCGGCAATCATCAAACTCTACAACGATAATGTCATCGCCGACCTGGACGACGAGGTTTTCCCGATGTTCACCGGGTTGCAACCTGTTCCCGGGGACTCGGCCGGCAGCGGCGTGAATGACATTACGATAAGGCAATTGCTGGACCATACCAGCGGCATTAATTTTTTGGGCGAAGGCCAGGCCAGCGCCTATGAAAAGTATTACAGCTTCGGCGTCGAGCCGTCGAACTGGAGCAAGGACCTGAACCTGCGCTGGCTGTACAGCCAGGACACGCTTTTTACGCCGGGCACCCAGTCCCAGTATTCCAGCGACGGCTATTTTGTGCTGCGCTACCTGGTCGAATACCTGACCCAGGATTCTCTGAAAGACTATATCGATGGCATGTTAACGGAAGTCAGTACCACCGATATCTTTCTGGATCATGAGCGCCTGGCAGGCCGCGATTCCCGCGAGCCTTCCTATATTAACTTGGGCTATATCAAATACCCTTATGATCGCTGGATAAACCTGGAGGACTATCTCGGGTTGGGAGGTTCCGCCGAAGCCATGGTCCGTTTCCTGCGCGCTTACGACCTGGCGGATGGAGACTATCTGTTGGACGGCTCAGGAAATCAGATTGTGGTGCCGGATGGCGGAGTAGGCTTGGGCGCCATGGATGGCAGTTCCAGCATGGTCCTGCAAAATCCGGGCGAAGACCTCAGTATAGCAGTCCTCTTCAACATGCTCGGCGGCGATCATTCCGGTGTTATCCGGCGGATGGAGGAAGTGACCGAGCAACTGACCGGCCCCGGCGGGGTTTGGGGAAGTGGTGGAAGCTGCAGTAATACCGCATCGGGTGGAAATTCCGGCTCGTTCAATACTACCGGCGCTTATTGCTTCAAAACCCAGGATTCCATTGCGGGCTGGGGCGTTTCAAGCTTTGACGGACGCAGTATTTCCGTCACGGTCAATGGAACGGGAACGGCGGTGACCACGCCCGGCGCGACCTTGCCCTCCAAAGGGTCGAGTGATTACTATCATTTCGACAGTACCGCGGGCAACTATGCGTGGGCCGCGGTTTACTGGTGGTGAGACGTCGTCTTTAATAAAGGCCAGGAACTGCCCGGTTAACATTAACCGGGCAGTTCCCACAACCGGGAACAGGGCATTTTTTAACTGAAATATGGTTTTTCTGAATGAATTCGTTTAACTTTCAGAAAGCCCTATCCGCAAGAACGACAGGTGTCTCAATGCTAAATATCCTGGTGGTAATTGTTTTTGGGATTCTTGCATTTAGAATTTCTAAATCCGTTTCAAATGAGACCACGGTATTTGTGGAGCATAGACAGTCAACGGCTCTGGAAGAGCTTGTGTTTCTCTTTCCGGTGGGGCCGCTGGTACTGTTTTTTGGTTCATCGACCGGGTCGCCATTAGTCTTGGAATTGATGGTATGGGATCAAGGAAGGCGACCTTGCCATTGTGAATGATAGAATTGCGGTTTATTGCAGAGTGAACGACTAGCGAAACTCGTCATGAATAGAAAGAGATTGTTGATAACAGGAAGCGCTTTCTTGCTTTTCATGGTGATCGTGATTGTTTATATCCAAGGGCAGTTACCCTATTACTATCAGTCGAGAATATTTTACCTTTGGAAGAATGAAGCCATGCAGGACATGGCTGATAAATTTGTTTCGGATTCGAATATCGAAGAATATTCCGCCGGGTGCACAGAGCAGGGGTGCCAGGCGAGAGTGCGTTTTAAGGGTATGGCGGCGGATGATAAGTATGAAGGTGACGAGGCGGATGAATACATTAATCTGGCAAGGGAATCCAGGTTGAGTATCGCCTGGAAGTTTAAAGGATATGTGGTCTTTTCATTGGGTTCGCTTTCCAAATTTGATAAGCAGTTCAATATTGCCTATTTATATTATCCGGATGGAATTCAAAAATATAAAGACTGCAAGCGGAAGGACTATAAGACTTCGATCTCTGGGCAATGCGATGTGCGCCTGAGCGATAACTGGAGTTTAAATTATCATTGGATTAATTTGGATAAATACAATGAAAGCCTGGGTGTCCAGTGATGAAATTTGATTCGTAGTGAGGCAATATATTCTCCGTGCCCTCTCTTTCCCTTGTTCTTACCGCGTTTTTCGAACACGGCGTGGTAATCTTTTTTCTTTTTACGAAATCAAACACAGCTTAGCGATCAGTGGATGAACCTCTTCCGGAAAAATACTCAATCAAGCGCTGAAAATCCCTTTTCCCTCGCCCCTCCCTTGCGCCGAAAGGCCATTCGCCTTTGCCGATGAGTTTG
>DASVCP010000510.1:0-7771 GCA_036381555.1 Gammaproteobacteria bacterium | reverse complement strand
ATCAATACGTTTTGCAAAGGTTCTTTGGCGCCGGTTCGGCGGATTTTCAACTCGCCTTCATCGAAACCTGTCTGCCGCCGAACCGGCGTGTTCTCGGCGGGCGGCGCCGGTTGAGATTCGGGCGTCGCAACCGGAGGGTCGTCGTTTCGGCTGGGGAGTGGCCCGTCATTTGTATCGGTGACCGCAGGCGCCTCGGAATCGCTCGCCAGCAGGCTGCCGTAATCTTCCTGCTCGATCAACAGGGTGGGATCAACAGCCGAATCGGTGGTTGCAACGGGATCGACCGGTTCCGGCCGTGACATAACGACCAGAAAATCGTCGTCGGTTGAGATGAAATGGCGATATGCGACCACGGTTCCGGCCAGCAACGCAACCACCCCCGCGCCGCCGGCAATGAAAAACAGCCGCCTGTTGCGGTCGGGCGATTTGCTCGAAAATACCTTGGCCGCCTGCATGGGCGAGTTCCAGTAGGTGCCATCGATCGGCTCCACGCTCCAGTCGGGATGATGGCCTCCCGCATCGGTTGCTGTGTCGCCGCCCTCGAATTCGCTGTTGTTGTTAAAGGCTCTTAATTCACTGGCCAGCACTTGCGAGCGGCGATAGCGATAATCGGTATCGGAGGGTTCGGTAAGCGCGTCCGGATCAATGGACAGTTCGATATCTTCATCTTCCAGGGGCTCCAGTTCCAGAACTTCTTCGCTGTCATCCGACGGTTTCGGGACGGCCGGTTCCGAAGGGACCGGATCGTGTTCCCGTTCAGAAACCGGTCCGCCTTTATCGTCGGCGGATATGGAATCGGCCTGCCCGCCCTGCTTTTCGAGTTTTTCCTGCGCCGCCTTTTTTAAGGCGTCCAATAACAGACTCATAGGCTGATTCCTATGAATCGGTTGCGACAGGGCCAGGTAAAAACGGCCTCAGACGCTCTAAGTCGCCTTCCAGGCTGGGTTCCTTCACAACAGTGGCGCGCAAGAAAATCACCAGTTCCGTTTTGGTGATCTGATTGTCGCGATATCTGAAAGCCTCGCCGATAACCGGAATCCGTGAAATACCGGGGACGGCATCGCTGTCTTTGCTGATCACGTCCTGCATCAAACCGCCGATGACGGCGATCTGGCCGTTGTTCAAACGCAGCATGGACTCCATCTCGCGAACCTGAATTTCGGGGATCGCATTGTCAACCTGCAAGCCGGGGTTGGGATCGTTGACGAACCGCAGGATACGCGAAATGGTCGGCCTGATGTTGAGGATAACTTCGCCCTGTTCGCTGATGGAGGGGATCAGCGCCATGACAAACCCCACCGGGACGGTGTGCACTTCGGTTTCGAAAGTGGTGATGGTGTTGACCTGGTTCTGGCTGGTTTCGGATTCGATCGTGAAATAGATGCGGTTATCGACCACCTTTAAAACCGAGGTTTGATTGTTCAACGCCATGATCTTGGGGCTGGACAATACTTTCACGTCGCCGAACTGTTGCAACAGGCGTATCGATGAGGAAATGATCACGTCGTCGCCCCGGTCGCCATATGTCAGCAGAAACGTCGGGGGATCCGCCAGATTGTTGCCGGTCAGTTGCTGCTGAATATTAACGCCGTCGGGCAGGTTGCCGATCATGCTGGTGGTAACACGGCTCCAGTCGACGCCGGCCTGGTAACGGTCGCTGAGCGTAACCTCGGCGACCGTGGCTTCGATCAACACCTGGCGCTGTACGCTGGCCATAACAGAGTCGATCCAGGCCTGCACGCTGGCATGCTGTTTGGACGTGGCGCGTACCGATATCAGGCCGGCTTCAGGATTGATGATAATATTTTCACCGGCTGTTCCATCCTGCACGTTCCCGCCGACAATCGTTGCCACGTTGAGCAACAGAGTATTCCAGAAATCATGATCGGAACTGTTCATGACGGACAGCGAGGAATTGTTGCCGCCGCCGCCCCTGCTGCCTCCTCCGCCTCCACCAGAGCCGGTTTCAGACACACCGGTGGTGCCGGTAGAGGCGATCTGAGTCGCCACGTCGACGCGCCCCATGCTTTGGCGACTCATGTTCACATAGGGTACTTTATAGGTTTTCAGGTAAGGAGTATCGGCCGACACCACCAGATTATTACCTTCGACCTGGTAGCGGATATTGGTCTGGCGCGCGATGCGGTCCAGAATCTGGGGCAGGGTCTGGTCGATGGCGTTGATGGTAATAAGACCTTCGATATTGTCATAAATATCCAGATTCAACTTGGCGTCCCTTGCCAAAGCGAATAACAGTTCCTTGACCGGCACCTGGTTCACGATAACGGTATAGGTTTCCAGCTCGGGTTCGGTCGACGGCGGCGGTAACACCGGCGCGCGGGTGACCGGCGGGGGAATTTGCGGGGTCTCCTCGGTGAGGGGGGGCTCCGTGCCCAGATGGCCCCGCGACGGCTGTTTAATGGGGCCGGTCGAACAGGCCGACAATCCCCACCAAACGGTGAAAAGCAGCAGGAACCTTATTGAAAGCATTGGATTTCGCATCTTGTTCGGCGCTATCTTACGGGTTTCGGCGGGAAGCTGACCGTTCGGATCATAAAAGAATATATCATTGATTCACCCACCAGATCAGACTGGCAAGACAGATGCCCGCCGTCATACCGATAGACGCCGACAACCAGAAGCGGTGCATACCGCGATTTGTTACACTGGCAAACTGGCAGTCCGCGGCGGCCTTGCGTGCGAGCGCGGGCGTCAGCCGCGTCGTGCCGGCCGCGTAAGCGGCCAGTAATATTTTGTCCGCCAGAATGTTGATACGACGGATCAGACCGGCCGAATAACGGCTGATCAGGCGGGTTGTTTTGTTGTCAAACAGGTCGGGCCCGTGATAGCCGGCGATCCGCATCCTGAAATTCAAATACTCTCTTATTTGCGGCCGGCTGAGAGGGCTTAAATAAAAATTATGCGTGATGCGTTCCCTGAGCTGGCGGATGGAATTGGCACTCAATTTTTCATCCAACTCCGGTTGTCCGAACAAAACAATTTGCAATAGCTTGTGTTGTCCGGTTTCCAGGTTGCTCAACAGACGGATCTCCTCCAGCGTTTCCAGCGGCATCCCCTGCGCCTCTTCAATCAGCACCACAACCTGCCGGTTGGCCGCATGCCTTTCCAACAACCAGCGATGCAGGGCTTGCATGGCTTCCAGTTTGCTCTTGGGTTGATGAAGCAGGCGGGCCTCGAACGCCAGGACATTAAGTATGTTTTCCGGAGAAACGCCGGGATTGGCTATATAGATCGTGTCGACCCGCTCGGGGAATTTTTCCTCCAGCATCCGGCAAAGCATGGTTTTGCCGGTGCCCACCTCGCCGATCACTTTGGTGATGCCTTCGCCGCTCAAGATCACGTAAGTCAGGGCTTCAAGCACCGAACCGCGCTCGGCTCCGCTGTAAAATAAAGAGGTGTCCGGCGTGATCTTGAACGGAGTGCGTCTCAAGCCAAAATGGTCGTTATACATGTCAGAATCTATCCAAATCGCGGCTCCGGCTCCTGTCTGTTTTCACAGTTACGGTTCACAAGAACCGTCACGGAAGCATGATCATAAAGTGTTCCTGACTTATTTGCCTTTCCCTGTCTTCGAAACTCCTATCCGAGTTTCGGCTTTGGACTAGCGTAAACCCAGTTTTTCCAATCGGCTGTACAATGTAGTCCGATTCATTTTTAACAGTTTGGCGGCTTTGCTGAGATTGCCATTACAATAATTCAAAGCCGTGCTGACATATTCCTTTTCGAGCTCCTGCATATACTCTTCAAGAATGAAATCGTCCGACAGGATTTGCTCAAGAAGATTGTCTTTGGCGGCGGCGGGAGGTCTGTCGAACACCTGGGGTTGTTCGCCCATCTCCATTTCGCCCAAGACTTCTTTCTCTGTAACGGTTTGACCCGGATATTTGGTTCCAAGACGAATGACAAGATTTCGCAATTCGCGCACGTTTCCCGGAAAGGTATAGTTACGCCAGCATTTGATGGCGGATTCGTCCATTCGAAAAGGCGGCACCGTTCCCGCGTATACTTTCTGAAAATGATTCAATAGCAAAAAACGGTCTTCGCCGCGCTCGGCCAGAGCCGGAACTTTGATGGTTAAAATGCTTAAGCGATGGTACAGATCCTGGCGGAAACGGCCGGCTCTGACTTCCACCGCCATGTCTTTGTTGGTGGCCGTAACGATTCTTGCCCGGGAAATCCGGCTCCTGGTTTCACCCAGGCGGTAAAACTCGCCGTTCTCAAGCACCCGCAGCAGCTTGGCCTGAAGTTCCAAGGGCAATTCGCCGATTTCATCCAGAAACAGAGTGCCGTCGCCCGTTTCCTCGAAGAATCCGGCATGATCCTTGGCCGCGCCGGTAAACGCACCCTTGGCGTGACCGAACAGTTGCGCTTCCAGCAGATCCTTAGTGAACGCGGCGCAGTTAATGACATAGTAGGGCTTGTTGATGCGCTGGCTGGCATCGTGCAGCATCTGCGCGATCAGCTCCTTGCCGGTTCCGGACTCGCCTTCGATCAGTATGGGAAACGGCGCATCCGCAAATTGATGAATCTGGGCGTTGAGAATTTCCATGACCGAACTGCTGCCCACCAGGGCTGCTTTTTCAAGTTCCTTTTCTTCACTGACCTCGGCATCCAGCAGCAACAACTGATGGGACAAACGGGAGCGCAACAGATCGGCGTCGCAGGGCTTGGGAACGAAATCGATGGCGCCCAGCGTCAATGCATGCTGGATGTTCGAGCGCTCGTCCTGTCCGGACAGCACCAGGATCTTCATTCTGGAATCCCGGGCCAGTAACTCGGGTATCAGCGCAAAGCCTTCGTCGGGTGTGTGGGGCACGGGCGGCAATCCCAAATCGACCAGGGCCAGCATGGGTGGCTGGGGCAGGGTGTTCAGCAGATTCTTGGCTTCATCGCGCGATTGGGCGATGCTAACGTCATAGTCTTCTCTAAGTAAAAACCCGAGTGTATCGGCGATAATGGGATCGTCATCCACCAATAACAGCGATGGCTTTGCTAGGTTATTCATTCTTGAACGCGCTTCCTTGAGGATGGATACATAGACACGGATCTTATCCTTATTAATTTAGGGAACCTCTGATTTATTCTGATGCTTCGTTAAAAGCTCGTTCAAAATGCTCATTTACTACGTGTAAACTGCGCTTTTTCACTCGCTTTTGCCTCGCCTCAGCCGCTACCGCTAATAAATCAGAGCTTCCTTAGTTTGCCCGGCTGAGCAGGAACGGCGCTAAAGCTCCGTCCGCCAAGGGGCCTTAGATTCGGTTCTCTGCATTCAGACTAGTTATAATAGTCGCGTCAAATGGAAAATGCATCCCATGTTACATATCGCTCTCTACCAGCCGGAGATTCCGCCGAATACCGGCAATATCATTCGCTTATGTGCCAACTTTGGCGGGCAACTACATGTCATTGAGCCGTTAGGTTTTCAGTTGGATGATCGCCGGCTGCGACGCGCGGGGTTGGACTACCATGAATGGGCAAATGTGCAATGTCATTCGAACGTAGCGGCTTTTCTGGCGGCAGTTTCACCGGGACGTATGTTCGCATTTACCACGAAGGCGTTGCAAAAACTTCCCGATGTTCGGTTTGAATCCGGCGATACGCTGCTGTTCGGACCGGAATCGCGAGGCCTGCCCCCGGAGATACTGAATGGAATTCCGAAAGATCGCCAGGTGAGAATCCCTATGCGGCCCAACAGCCGCAGCTTGAACCTCTCCAATGCCGTGGCCATCGCCGCTTATGAAGCCTGGCGGCAGTTGGGGTTTGCGGAATGTGTTTAAGTGTTACTGAATTCTAACCTATCCGCAGATGGCAAGAGTTCCTACAACTCTTTTGCATTTCCACCATCCATGGCGGCAACGCGGATTCACACAGATTCTTGTTGAGTTTATCCGCGGGTACCTGCGTTCATCTGCGGATAAAACTATATCTCGGACTTGGTCTCGCGGGTCAGCAGCGCCCGGACCGCTTCCGAAGGAGACACGCCTTCGTACAGCATTCGGTACACCTGCTCGATGATCGGCATTTCCACCTGCTGTTTGGCGGCCAACCGGTAGGCCGCTTGCGCGGTTTTGACGCCCTCGACAACCTGGCCGATGGACGCCTGCGCTTCCGGCAGGCTTTTCCCGGAGGCAAGCAACAAACCCAGGCGTCGATTGCGGGACTGATCGTCGGTGCAGGTCAGGATGAGGTCGCCGATCCCGGCGAGGCCGGTGAGGGTTTCAGGCTGCGCGCCCATGTGGATCGCCAGACGCATGATTTCCGCCAGGCCCCGCGTGAGCAATGCAGCCCGTGCATTGGCGCCGAAACCCAACCCGTCGGAAATGCCGCTGGCGATAGCCAATGCATTTTTAAGCGCGCCGCCGAGTTGAACACCCACCATATCCGAGGAGCTGTAAGGCCGGAACCAGCCGTTGTGAAGACAACTCACCAGTAACCCGGCGAATCCGTCATCGTTGGAGGCAACCGTGGTCGCGGTTGGCAGCCGGCGGACAACCTCGCCGGCAAAATTGGGGCCGGAAATGACGGCCATTCTGGCATCATTGCCCAATATCCCGGCCGCAACCTGGTGCAGCAGCTGAAAATGAGTCTCTTCCAGCCCTTTGGTTGCCCAGGCAATTTGCCGTAACCCCGGTTTCAGGGCCGCGATTCGTTCAAGCAGGTCGCGAAACGCACTGCTGGGAACAACCACCAGGGGAATGTCGGCGCGTTCGAGCGCCGTTTCCAGCGAGAAGGTGAGCTGTAACGCCTCGGGCAACGCGGTCCCCGGCAAGAAACGGTCGTTGATACGCGATTGCGACATTTGTTCTATTTGCCGGCGGTCGCGACCCCATAGAACGGTTGGATGGCCGTTATCCGCCAACAGCTGGGCCAAGGCGGTGCCCCATGAGCCAGCGCCCAAAACGGCAAAGGAAACGGGCTGACTTGATGTGGGGTTAATGCCGGCCATTAGCGGGTGCTTGGGGATTATTTTTGTATGGGCATGTTCTCTTCCTGCCACCCATACAAACCGTTTTTAAGGCAATAGACACGGGAGTAGCCCGCTTCCCGCAATTTTCCGCAGGCGGGCTGGGAATTCAAGCCCGATTTGCAGTAAACAATGACAGGGCGGTTCTTGTCGGCGCTGAGGTTTCCGGCCTCCTCGCCCAAGCGGGAAGCGGGAATATTTTTCGCGTTGATGATGTGTCCGGCTTTGTAGTCTCCGGGCTCGCGTATGTCCAGTATTATGGCGTTTTCGTCGTTGATTATCCGCACGGCATCCTTAACGCCGATTTGCTGGGAACCCGACTTGCGCCTGAATTCACTTATCACGATATAGATGAATACCGCCAGGAAAGCGCCGACGAGCAGCGGGTGATTGCCGATGAATTCGATCAGTTTCTGCATGGTTATGTTCCAGTCTTACTCTACGGTAGCACTTCTATACAATGAATTACCGGCCTTGCCGGGACGCAAACGCCGGGCGACCGAGTTTAGTGAACTCGGCACGGCAAGGCAACCGAAGCCGGTTCCCCGGCTCCGGAGGCGGGAGCGGTTTTTCCCATCGTGTATTGATATGATACCGGAACTTGAAACACGCCCAGCAGCAACCGCTATGTTTCGATTGTGGCCGTTTATTTTCACGATCGTCCTCATTCTGCCCGCCCTGGCCCAGGGGGGCAGGCACAATGAGGAACGTCTCGCCGAACAGAATCGCCAGCTCGAGCGGATACAGAGCCGTATCCAGGCGGTACTGGACAGCCTTGAGTCCAAG
>DASVCP010000509.1:0-15457 GCA_036381555.1 Gammaproteobacteria bacterium | reverse complement strand
TCAGTCACTGGCTTGCCTCGAAAGCAGCAGAAGTTCTGGGTAACTGGCTGGACCGGCGGTACAACCGCGAGGGATTCGAGATTCTTGTTTACCAGTTGACCCTGTTGTTTTTTCAGGCGCCCATTATCCTGAGCTATTCACTTTACCTGGGGAGGCAACTCTAGTCTACCGCCCGGGGGCCCCCGTGCAACCCCCCATCGTGCAACTCAACCACTTTGCCCACCCGTTCCGCCAGTTGGTGATCGTGAGTCACGATCACGAACGCCAGCCCCATTGCCCTGTTCAGCTCGAGCAGCAATTCATAAACCTGGGCGGCATTGCGATTATCAAGGTTGCCGGTGGGTTCATCGGCCAACACGCAGGCGGGCTCAGAGGCGAGCGCCCGTGCAATCGCGGCGCGTTGGCGTTCTCCACCGGACAACTCCGAAGGTTTGTGATCGAGACGCCGCCCCAGGCCGGTTTTTTCCAAAACCGCCGCCGCCCGCTCCCGGGCAACCGCCACCGGCTTTCCCCGAATCAGCAGCGGCATGGCGACATTTTCCAGGGCGGTGAATTCCGGTAACAGATGATGAAACTGGTACACAAAACCCAGGGTGGTATTGCGCAGGCGTCCGCAGGCGGCGGCCGACAACTTTTTCAACGATTGTCCGGCCATAAAAACTTCGCCACTGGTCGGCATATCGAGACCGCCCAGCAAATGCAACAAAGTGCTTTTGCCGGAACCGGAAGCGCCAACGATGGCCAGTTGTTCGCCGCGTCGCACGCACAGATCAATGTCTTTCAACACCTCAACCGGCTGGACGGTTTCCTGGTAGGTTTTGCTCAATTGCCGGCACTCGAGTATCGGTACGTTATCTCCGGCGGCGGACATCAAAAACTCATTCATACCGCAACGCCTCCGCCGGCTGCACCTTTGCCGCGCGCCAGGCCGGGTAAATCGTCGCCAGCACGGACAGTACGAAAGACACACCGCCTATCAGACCGACATCCTTCCATTTCATATCAGACGGCAGCTCACTGATGTAGTAGACATCCGGTGCCAGGAACTTCACCTGGAACAGCGATTCCAGGAACGCGATGATGGACTCCACGTTGGTGGCCAACAACACCCCGCCGAGCATGCCGATGCCGGCGCCAAACAGGCCGATCAAGGTGCCCTGCACCATGAAAATTTTCATAATACTGCCCGGGGATATTCCCAGCGTTCTCAAAATGGCGATGTCACTTTGCTTGTCGGTGACCACCATGATCAGCGTCGAGACGATGTTAAACGCCGCCACCGCCAGGATCAGCGTGAGAATCACGAACATCACCTTCTTTTCCATCTGCACCGCCTTGAAGTAGTTCACGTGCCGACGGGTCCAATCGCTCACCCAGTAATCGCCGCTGATCTTCTCCGTCAGCTCGGAAGCCACCTGCCGGGCGCGGAACATGTCCTGCAGCTTCAGCCGTACGCCGCTGACGCCGTCGCCCATCCGCAGCAGTTTTGCCGTGTCGTCGATATGCATGAACGCCAGCGTACGGTCATACTCGAACATGCCGACTTCAAAAATGCCGACCACGGTAAATCGTTTCAGCCGCGGCAGTATGCCGATCGGCGTCGTGCTGGCCTGCGGCGCAATGACGGTGATTTTGTCGCCAACCATGGCGCCCAGCACCATGGCCAGCTCGCGTCCGAGTACAATATTGAATTCGCCGGGTTGCAGCGCCTCGAACCGACCGGCGACTATCTTGTCCGGCACGTCTGTAACGGTCCTTTCATATTCGGGTTTGACGCCCCGAATCAGGGAGCCGCTGACACGACTGCCGTTGTTCATCATGACCTCGCCTTCGATGTAAGGCGCCGCGCCGACCACTTCCGGATGCTGTCGCGCAAGGTCAACCAGTCCGCGCCAGTTCTCGAGCGTGTCGGAAAAAGGATTGATGGTGGCGTGCGAAGCCATGCCAAGTATCCGCTCGCGCAACTCGCGCTCAAAACCGTTCATGACCGAGATGACGGTGATCAAGGTAGCCACCCCCAGCGCGATACCGAGAATGGAAATCAGAGAAATAAAGGAAATAAAGTGATTACGCCGCTTGGCGCGGGTGTAACGCAGTCCGATGAACAATTCCAAGGGGTGAAACATGGCTGCGCATTAAAACATACTCGCCGGCAAATGTCTGTCATTTTGTATAAAACGGCTCCATAAAAAGCATGGCATCTCAATGACCTATATCACTTTGTTAATGCCGTCTATGCTGCTATAGTAACTGTCCGATCATTGTGGGAAATCGCGTTTATGAATGCTTATCGCTGTTTTCTGCCGGTTGTTTTGATGGCGTCCGTTCTGGCAACCGCCGCTGCACACGCCGCCGGCGCTTATGACGACCTGCGCGGTAAAACCAAGTCTTCGGTCGAAGCGCAACACGGTCAACCGGATTCCATTGCCGGCCCGGTCGGCGATCCTCCGATCACCCGCTGGTTCTACGAGGGGTTCACCGTGGTATTCGAATACGACCACGTGGTCCACGCCTTCGAGCGTGAACCCGAACTGGAAAACCTGCCCTCCGCGTCCCTCCCCGACCGGCCCGATACCGGCGATACCCTGACCTTGCCTGAGTAAACTGCTATCAAAAATGGCCACGGAAAACACGGAAATTTATAAAACCAAATCCTGAAATCGCTTAAAACTATTAACGCGATCATATCCTTTGATTTTTTAATTCCCTTTCTTTTCGTTCTGAATTTTTCCGTTTCTTTCCGTGGTTCCGTGGCAAATTGTTTTCCTGTTAACTAACTAAATTGAGTATGTATCACCCTAAAAAGAATTTTATACCGGCGGAATGGCACCCCCAGGACGGCGTAATTCTCACCTGGCCGCATCCGGACAGTGACTGGGCGGAGGTGCTCCAGCAGATCGAGCCTGAGTTTGTGAGCATGGCCGCGGCGACCAGCCGTTTTGAAAATGTGCTGGTGATCTGCCGCGAGCCGGCCCATGAGCAGCACATTCGCGGCCTGTTGGCCTCCGCCGGTAAAACCGGGATTGAGGCCAAGGCGGAAAACATTCGCTACGCCCACATCAAAACCAACGACACGTGGAGCCGGGATTTCGGTCCGATCAGTATTGTTCGTGACGGCCAGCCGCAACTGCTGGATTTCAAATTCAACGGCTGGGGCGGCCGCTATCCCGCTGAGTTGGATAACGCAGTGAACGGCCATTTGCGGGACTTGGGCTTTTTCGCCACCGAGCTGCAACCGCAGAATTTCATACTTGAAGGCGGCAGTATCGAATCCGACGGCGCCGGAACCCTCCTGACCACCCGTCGCTGCCTGCTCAACGACAGGCGCAATCCCGGTGACCTCGACGCCCTCACACGGGCGCTGCTCGATTACCTGCCGGTTCAGCGCGTCCTTTGGCTCGAACACGGCATGCTGCTGGGCGACGACACCGACAGCCATATCGACAATCTGGCCCGTTTTGTCGCCGAAGACACCCTGGTGTATCTGCAGTGTGAAGACCCCTCTGACGAACACCATGAGGAACTGCACGCCATGGCCGCCGAATTGACCCGTTTCCGCACGCCCGGGGGCGCGCCTTACAAGCTCGTCCCGCTGCCAATGCCACGTGCGATATTCAGCCGGGTCGACAGCCGGCGGCTGCCGGCCAGCTACGTGAATTTCTTGATCATTAACGAGGCGGTGCTTGTGCCGCAGTTTAACGATCCGGCAGATGAGGTCGCCTTGCGCACCCTGGAACAGTGCTTCCCTGACCGGCGGATGATCGGCATCGACAGCCGGGGCTTTGTCGAACAGAACGGCGGCATCCACTGTCTTACCATGCAAGTCGCCGCCGGCGGACTGAAATATCTTAACCATTGAGAACACGGAGAACACGGAGGGCTTTTTGTTTAAAAAGCCGAAGAGCATTTCAACCTTCTGTCTTCTGAATTCTGACTCCTGTATTCTTGGTTGTTATTCTCTGTGCTTTCTGTGGTAAATATTGTTTTTATTTAAATCCGGGGCAAACCGAACCCATGCCGAATTTGTTAAAAGTGGCAGCCGTGCAGCACGCCTGCTCGGCCGATAAGCAAACCAACCTGCAACGCAGTCTTGACGGCATCCGTTCAGCCGCTTCCGGCGGTGCCCGCCTGATCGTGTTACCCGAATTGCACGCGACTCAATATTTCTGCGTCTCTCAAAACACCGAAAATTTCGCCCTGGCCGAATCCATCCCCGGCCCCACCACCGAAGCGCTGGCCGGCTTGGCCCATGAATTGGAAGTAACCATTGTCGGTTCGATGTTCGAGCGCCGTGCCGCCGGCATTTATCACAACACCGCCGTGGTACTGGACAGTGACGGCAGCCTGGCCGGCATTTATCGGAAGATGCATATTCCCGACGATCCGGGCTACAACGAAAAGTTCTATTTTACGCCTGGCGATGCCAGTGACGGCCGGACCGGCGGGTTTCAACCGATTAAAACTTCTGTCGGGCTGCTGGGCGTGCTGGTCTGCTGGGATCAGTGGTACCCCGAGGCGGCACGACTGATGGCCCTGTCGGGTGCGCAGCTTTTGATTTATCCCACCGCCATCGGCTGGGACCCGAACGATCCCGAACCCGAACGGCAGCGACAACTGGATGCGTGGACCACCGTCCAACGAGCCCACGCGGTTGCCAACAATCTGCCTGTGATCAGTTGCAACCGTAGCGGCTTCGAGGAAGACCCCACCGGCCGCACCGCCGGCAGTCAATTCTGGGGTCACAGTTTCATCTGCGGCCCTCAGGGGGAATTCCTGCAGCGGGCCGGGGCCGGGCCGGAAATATTGCAGACCGAACTGGACCTTGAGGCCAGCGAGCGTTTGAGGCGAATCTGGCCCTACCTGCGTGATCGTCGTATCGATGCTTACGCGGATATCCTCAAACGCTATCGGAGCTAACTGCCCCTCCGGAAACAGAACCGGATCAAATTCGGTTCTGTCAGAGCTGTTATAATTGCCCGTTTTAAAATTCAGCCACGGAAAAACACGGAACTAAAAAATATCCTTAAAAAAACCCAATCGATTTTCTTTTACCTTTCCGTGTTTTTCCGTGGATTCCGTGGCCAGTTAATTAAATGAAAAATATCCAATTGTTCAACCTGCGAACCTCCGCATGGCCGTACAAGGGCGGCGAACCTGTGCATTGGGGCCAGCTTTACGGGGGCGCCTATGCACTGGCCATCAAGGAAGCCTGCGAACGCCATTCCGGCCCGGTGTTACTGGTCGCCGAGTCGGTGCAACACGCTTCCCGGTTGGAACTGGAACTGGGATTCTTCTTTAAACACAGCGGCTATGAGCTGCTGACCCTGCCGGACTGGGAAACCCTGCCCTACGATCATTTCTCGCCTCACCAGGATATCGTTTCGCAACGGCTGTTGACGCTTTACAGGCTGCCGTCATTGAAACGCGGCGCGCTCATCGTGCCGGCCATGACCCTGATGCAACGACTGGTGCCGGCCGAGTACATAGGCCAAAACGTTCTACTGCTGACGAAAGGAGAAAAACTGGATTTGGAAGCTTTTCGCGAACGGCTCGCGGCCGGCGGCTACCAGCACGTCTCACAGGTCATGGAACACGGCGAATTCACCATACGCGGCTCGATCATCGATTTATACCCGATGGGAAGTCCCGAGCCCTACCGCATCGATTTGTTTGACGATGAAATCGAGAGCATCCGCAGTTTCGACCCGGGCGATCAGCGCTCGCAAACACAACACGACAACATCCGGCTGCTGCCGGCCCGCGAATACCCGCTGACGCCCGAGGGTATCAAGCATTTTCGCTCCGCTTACCGCAACCGGTTTGAAGGCAATCCACAAAACAATCCGGTTTACCGCGACATCAGCGACGGCATAGCCGCACCGGGCAGCGAGTATTATCTGCCGCTGTTCTTCGAAACCACCCAAACTCTGTTCGATTACCTGCCGGCCGACACCCTGCTGTTGCAGGAAGCCGGCGCCGCGGATGCGCTGGAACAGTTCTGGCGAGACGTGCAGGCACGTTATGAACAGTTGCGTTACGATATCGAACGCCCCCTGCTGGAACCCGCCGAACTTTATCTCACTCCGGAAACCGCAATAACACACAGCCGGCAACTGGCGGCGGTCACCCTCCAGCACGCCGAAGTCCCTCCCGATCTCACAGAACAGGCGGTCGTGAATTTCGGTACCCAGGCGCCGCCGGCGCTGCTGCTGGACACTCGGGCCGAGCAACCCAGCGCCAAATTGCAACACTACACTGAAACGTTCGAAGGCCGGATACTGCTGGTCTGCGAATCCGCCGGCCGGCGCGAGGCGCTGTTGGACCTGCTGCGCAATATTCACATTTTCCCGCACGGCTTTGACGGCTGGCAGGCGTTCTTGAATTCGAATGAGAAACTCGGCATTACAGTCGGCCCGCTGGAACAGGGTCTGCTGTTGACATCCGCCGCGGGCGTGCCGATCAGTGTCATCACTGAAAGCCAGATTTTCGGCGAGCGTGCTCACCAGCGGCGCCGCCGCAAAGCCCGCCAGCGTGACGCCGAGGCGATTATCAGCTCACTGAGTGACCTGAACATCGGCGCGCCCGTCGTGCATGAAGAGCACGGCGTCGGTCGATATCTGGGTCTGCAAATCCTCGACATCGGTGGCACCGGTACCGAGTTCCTGGTATTGGAATATGCCGACGGCGACAAGCTGTTCGTGCCGGTCGCGTCGCTGGATCTCATCAGCCGTTATACCGGCGCCTCGCCGGAACATGCGCCTTTGCACAAATTGGGCACCGACCAGTGGCAACGCGCCAAGCGCAAGGCGGCCAGACAGATTCGCGACGTCGCTGCGGAATTGCTGGATATCTATGCTCGTCGCGCAGCCCGCAAGGGCCACGCGTTCAAGCCAAATGAACGTGAAATGCTGGCGTTCGCCGCTGGTTTTCCCTTCGAGGAAACCCCGGACCAACAGTCCGCGATCGAGGCGGTAATCGAAGACATGACCAACGGCAAACCGATGGACCGCGTGATTTGCGGCGATGTCGGTTTCGGTAAGACCGAAGTGGCGATGCGGGCTACGTTCACGGCGTTGCAGGACAGCAAGCAGGTCGCGATACTGGTGCCGACCACGCTGCTGGCGCAACAGCATTTCCAGAATTTCCGCGACCGCTTTGCCGACTGGCCGGTGCACATCGAGAGCCTGTCCCGTTTCAGCAGCGCCGCGCAGCAACAAAAAGTGATCGACGACCTTGCAACCGGCAAGGTCGACGTGGTCATCGGCACGCACAGGCTTCTGCAGAAAGGTATCAACTTCAAAGACCTGGGATTGGTCATCATCGATGAGGAACACCGCTTCGGCGTACGGCACAAGGAAAAGCTCAAGGCGTTGCGCGCGGACGTGGACGTGCTGACGCTGACCGCGACGCCAATCCCGCGTACGCTGAACATGGCCCTGTCCGGCTTGCGTGACCTGTCCATTATCGCCACACCACCGGCGCGGCGCAACGCCATCAAAACTTTCGTTAGCGAGTGGCGCGACAACATCATTCTGGAGGCGTGCCAGCGCGAGCTCAAACGCGGCGGCCAGATTTATTTTGTACACAACAAGGTTCAGAATATTCACGCTATCGCCGAGCAAATCACCAAAATCATCCCGGAAGCCCGTGTCGCCATTGCCCACGGACAACTGCCCGAACGCGAACTGGAAAGCGTTATGCTGGATTTCTACCACCAGCGATACAATCTGCTGATCTGCACAACCATCATTGAAAGCGGCATCGACGTACCCACTGCCAACACCATCATCATCAACCGTGCCGATCACTTCGGACTCGCTCAGTTGCACCAGTTGCGCGGCCGGGTCGGGCGCTCGCATCACCGCGCCTATGCCTACCTGCTGACGCCGCCGCCAAAAACCATGACCGACGATGCCCGCAAACGCTTGGAAGCCATCGAATCGCTGGAAGATCTGGGCGCCGGCTTTACGCTGGCCTCGCACGACCTTGAGATCCGCGGCGCCGGCGAACTGCTGGGTGAAGAGCAAAGCGGCCAGATCCACGAGATCGGTTACAGCCTGTACACCGAGATGCTTGAGCGCGCGGTCAAGGCCTTGAAACAGGGCAAGGAACCCATGCTGGACATGCCGATCCGCAGCGGCGTGGAAATCGATTTGGGCGTACCCGCCCTGCTACCGCAGGATTATATTTTCGACGTGCACACCCGGCTGGTGCTATACAAGCGTATCGCCAACGCAAGCGAGCAGGAAGAACTAAGAGAATTACAAGTTGAACTTATTGACCGTTTCGGTCTGTTGCCCGAAGCCGCCAAGCATTTGTTCGCAATCGCCGAACTCAAACTCAAGATCGCTGGCATAGGAGCAACTAAAATCAAAAGCAATCTGGAATACGGGTATATTGAATTTACCGACAATCCGAATATCGCGCCCGAGAAACTGATCAAGCTGATTCAGTTGCAGTCCAGGATCTATTCGTTCGACGGCAAGAAAAAACTGACTTTCAGGCATTCCTGCTCGAGAGTTCAGCAGCAAATCGACTTCATCGAGCATTTACTGCTGGCCGAGCTTGTTTCGAATAAAGCGGCTTAAATAAATAGGAGAAGAAACATGTTTTATAGATTGACGTCGCATGTTCTTTGGTTTTTCGCGGCCTTTATCGCCCTGATGGGCAATGCATCGGCAGATGAACGCTGGTATGACGTCGAACTGCTGGTATTCAAGCACGCCAAGGCCGAACATTTTCTGACCGAGCAATGGCCAACAAGCTGGTCGATTCCCGACATCCGCGAGAGTGTCAATCCTGTCGATATCCAGGCAAAATATATCAACAGCTTTAAAAAAATATCTAAGGAGCAGCAAAGCTTCGCCGAAATCATCGACAGCCTGGAAAAGTCCAGCCGCTATGAAATTCTGGCGTATCGAAACTGGCGACAGGAAGGGCTCGACAAAGACAATGCTCTCAATGTGCGCATTCAAGGCGGCAAAACCTACCGAAAAACCAGCACACCTTTTATCTCTACAGGTTTTTCATCGGCAACCGCTCTTACCCCCGAAGAGCAACAGCCGGAAACCGGTACACTTTTCGAGCCCGTACTGGACGAAAACGGCTCTGTCGTCAGTTACGTCATTCCGCAATACACTCCTGCAACCCAGGCCGGCAATACAGGCGAGATCATTCATGAACTGGATGGCAACATAAAAATCGTGCTCAGCCGTTTTTTGCATATTTACACCGACCTGTTGCTGCTGGAACCCGTCAACCTGAAACCGGAAAGATCGGACGCCTACAAAGAAGACAACCTGAAAACCGACACCGACCTGGTGGAAGAAACCCAGGACAGTTTTGCAATAATGGAAACGAAAAGAAACCTCACCCCGCCTGCTTACCGCCTCTCCCCGGTCACCGACGATTCCGAATTCACCACCTTGCACGGCTTTAACATCCAAAGCCATCGGCGCATGCGTAGCGGCGAGCTCCACCACCTCGATCATCCGCTGGTGGGCATTATAGTGAAAGTCAGTCCCAGTAGTGAGTAGCACTAAATACCAAATGCTTTCGCAAGCACTCGCAGCAACCTGTCGTTGCTGTCGGCGATAACCCGCCTGATATCCTCGATGGTGATGGTTTCTTCGGTGACGCCGGCGGCCCAGTTAACCACCATCGCAAAGCAGGCGTAATCGATCCCCAGTTCACGGGCCAGGGCGGCTTCCGGCATACCGGTCATGCCGACGATGTCGCAACCGTCGCGCGCCATCCGCTTGACTTCGGCGGCCGTTTCCAAGCGGGGGCCCTGAGTGCACCCGTAAGTACCGCCGTCGATGACCGCTTCGTTTGCCGCTGCCGCCGCCGCGATGAGCCATTGCCGGCTGGGTTCGCCGTAAGGACGGGTAAAATCAATATGCCGGTCGACCCGGAAGTTCTCGTCGAAACACGTCTGACGGCGGCCGTAGGTATAATCGATCAGTTGATCGGGTATCACCAATACACCGGGACCCATCTTTTCAGTAATACCGCCCACGGATGCCAGGGCAACGATGCGGGAAACATCGGCCTCCTGTAAAGCCCAGATATTGGCCCGGTAATTTATCAGATGGGGCGGTATGCTGTGTTCAGCGCCGTGCCGGTTCAAAAACACAATCCCGGCGTCATTCACTTCGCCATAGGTCAATACCGAAGAAGGTTCGCCATAAGGCGTCGTGACGCTACGGGTACGCGTGTTCTTCAGACCTTCCAATCCTTCCAGTGCGGTACCGCCGATAATGCCGATGGGCTTACTTTGCATATTTCTCTTCCGGTAATGCATAAATGGCGTTCAGATTGCGAAAATAATTCTTATAATCCATCCCGCAACCAAACACATAACGGTCCGGCAAATCCAAACCGACATATTTGACCTGCACACCGGCTTCCAGCCGCTTATGCCGTTTCCGTGTCAGCGCCACGGCCTCAACGCTGGCCGCCCCTTGTTGCCGGCAATAAAACAGAATCTCCCTCAGAGTGACGCCTTCGTCGAGAATGTCGTCCATGATCAGCACATGTCTTCCTGTCAGTGAAGTACGCGGTTTTACCAACCATTCGACGGTTCCGCCACTGGTAGCGCCGTGATACCGGCTTGCCTGTAAATAGTCGCACTGCATGGGAAACTGTAATCGTCTCAACAGTGCCGCAGTCACGAACAGCCCGCCGTTCATTACCGACAATACCAGTGGGTTCAGCGTCTCATAGTCACGCTTTATCTCGGCCGCCAGACGATCAAGCACAGCTTCGACTTCTTCCGCCGTGTAAATGCAATCCGCGGATTGCATGATCTCGTTGGCTTCGGACAGCGTCAGCATCAACTCTCTCTATTCACAAGGTTATACATTCATTTCCATCGTCGGATCTCTGCCGACCTCACGCTTCAATTGCTCGGCCAGTTCCCTGCCCTCGCGCCAGTCTTTGAGCGCCGCCAGTTGCTTCCAATCGTGTTTTGCATGTCCGTGCATGCGCGCCAGACGGATTTGCGAAGCGGGGCTCCGGTAACCCTCAAGAGATTGGAGCACCTCAACCGCCGCCTCGGGATGATTGCAGACCAGCACCATGTCGCAACCGGCACTCAAAGCCAGTTCGGCCCGGTCGGCATAGGTACTGCCGATTTCAGCGCCGCCCATACATAGATCATCGCTGAAGATAACACCCTGAAATCGAAGTTGCTTTCGCAAAATCTCCTGCAACCAGAACTTTGAATAACCCGCCGGGTAGGCATCCACTTTGGAATACACTACGTGCGCCGGCATTATGCCGGCCAAGCCGTTCTGAATCAGGCGTTCAAACGGAACCAAATCTGCCAGCATCAAGTCGGCCAGACTACGCTGGTCGACCGGCTTGGTGATATGTGAATCCTCCTTGACGCCGCCATGACCGGGAAAATGCTTACCCGTGGCCGCCATGCCCGCCTCGCGCATGCCACGCATGAATGCTTGTGCCAGACGGCTGACTATGTCTGGATTGCGATGAAAGGCACGATCACCGATCACACCGCTGACACCATGAGCGATATCGAGCACGGGCGCGAAACTGATATCCACATGGCAACTCAACAATTCCGCCGCCATCAGCCAGCCCATGCGGCTGGCAACACGGTCCGCTTCTATATGCGAACGTTGATCGTAAATTTCACCCATCACGGCCATCGGCGGCAACTCGGTGAATCCCTGGCGGAACCGCTGCACCCGCCCACCTTCGTGATCGACGGCGATAATCAAGCGTGGATCGCGCAAAGCATGGATTTCGCCACACAGTGACTTTAACTGTTCGGGCGATTCGTAGTTGCGAGAAAACAAGATCACTCCGCCGGTCTGCGGGTGCCTGAGAATATCACGCTCTTCCGCGGTGAGCGCGGTATCTTTCAAGTCCAACATCACAGGACCGATAGACATGTTTGCTTCCTCGGTTTAAAACAAATTAACCACTGAGAGCACTGAGAACACTGAGATTTAAATGATTAAAACCTTTGGCTCTGACAACAGCAAGTGAGTTGACAAAGGGACTTAAGCCAGCAGCATAACATTGCATTCATCATACAATCCTTAACTGCTTTTCTCTGTGTTCTCTGTGTCCTCAGTGGTTAAAAAATTCGAAATAAAATCACTTCGACAACAAAACCACGGCATGGGCGCTGATGCCTTCCTCGCGGCCGACGAATCCCAGCTTTTCCGTGGTCGTCGCTTTCACGCTGATGCAGTCGCTATCGACGTTCAAATCCGCCGCGATGTTTTCACGCATAGACAGGATATGCGGCGCGAGTTTCGGCCTTTGGGCCAATACCGTGATGTCGGCGTTTTGCAAACGGTAACCGCGTTCGGTCACCAGTGCGTAGACACGTCTCAGCAATTCGCGGCTGTCGGCATTGGCGTACTGACTGTCGGTATCCGGGAAATGGCGGCCAATGTCGCCCAGTGCCAGGGCGCCCAGCAAGGCGTCGCAGAGCGCGTGCAGAATCACGTCACCGTCCGAATGTGCTTTCAGTCCGCGGTCGTGTTCGATGCGCACGCCGCCGAGCATAACGTGGTCACCCGCTTCGAAAGCATGAACGTCATACCCATGGCCTATTCGTAAGCTCGATCCCATAATCCCGACTCTCAACCGGCGGTTTGCTGCCGCAAATAGAATTCCGCGATCCGTAGATCCTGCGGGTGCGTGATCTTGATGTTATCGGCGCTGCCTTCCACCAGTAACGGCCGTTGCCCCAGTCGTTCAACGGCCTGAGCCTCATCGGTCACGGGATCGCCGCTGTCGATCACGTTTCGCAGCGCCTGTCGCAATATTCCATAGCGAAATACCTGCGGTGTTAACGCCCGCCACAAACCACTACGGTCCACTGTTTCAATCACTGATGCAACGACGTCACCGTCGCCGCGTTTAACCGTGTCCGTGATCCTGGTTGCCAGCAAACCACCCACATCCTGCTCTTTCACTGTCGCCAGCAACAACTCCATATCGGTGATGCGAACACAGGGCCGGGCAGCATCATGCACCAGCACCCAGTCCCGGTTGTCCGCCCGGCCGTTCAGCGCCAGCAGACCATTATAAACCGACTGACAACGTTCATCGCCGCCGGGCACGGTAATGATGGATGGGAAATCGGGCTTAGGGGTGCTTTCCCAGTGGCGATCTTCGGCATGCAGTGCAACGACGATGGCCTGTAACCCCACCAGCGGCGACAGCCGTAACAACGTCTGCGCAATCACCGGCACTCCCAATAACGGCAGATACTGCTTGGGACATTCCCCGCCCATCCTGCGTCCAAGGCCCGCCGCCGGAACCACCGCCCACACCCGGAACGGATTGATTTCAGGCTCAGTGCTCATTTTCGGAAACCGGTGGTGTTGCGGGCTCGAGGATCCGGAAAAACGTTTCGCCTTCCTTGATCATCCCCAGATCCTCCCGGGCCAGCTCTTCAATGGCCGCCAATCCCTTTTTCAGGTCCTCCACCTCAGCCTGCAACGCACGGTTACGCGCTTCCAGGCGTTCGTTGATGGCGCGTTGCTCGGCCAATTCCTTTTGCAGGCGGCGCATGTTGGGGATTCCGCTATCGGACACCCATAGCTGGTATTGAAGAACAAGAAATAAAACCAGTAATGCGCCGCTCAACCACTTCACAATAAATATCAGGTCGACTGTTTGATCGCGCTGCGGCTGGCGTAACGCCCTTTGCCACCGAGGCGCTCCTCAATTCGCAGCAACTGATTGTACTTGGCGATGCGGTCGGAACGCGACATCGAACCGGTCTTGATCTGGCCGGCGTTGGTGGCAACCGCCAGGTCGGCGATCGTGGTGTCTTCCGTCTCGCCGGAACGATGTGACACGACGGCGGTGTAACCCGCATCGTGCGCCATGCGGATTGCATTCAACGTCTCCGTCAGAGTACCGATCTGGTTGACCTTAATGAGTATGGAGTTGGCGATGCCACCATCGATACCGCGCTTCAGAATTTTGGTATTGGTGACAAACAGATCGTCGCCAACCAGCTGCACCTTGTCGCCAAGCTGTTCGGTGAGGTACTTCCAACCATCCCAATCGTTCTGGTCCATCCCGTCTTCGATGGTGATAATGGGATACTGCTTCACCCACGACGCCAGGTAATCGGCAAATTCCTGCGAGCTGAATTTTTTACCCTCGGATACAAGATTGTAGGCGCCGTTTTCATAAAATTCCGAACTGGCGACATCCAGGCCAAGAGCAATATCCCTGCCGGCTTTGTAACCGGCCTTTTCCACCGCTTCGAGAATGGTGTCGATCGCTTCGACGTTGGAACCCAGGTTTGGCGCAAAACCGCCTTCATCACCGACGCTGGTCACCAGGCCCTTCTTGCCCAGCACCGCTTTCAAGGCATGAAACACTTCTGCGCCGTAGCGTATGGCTTCGCTGAAGCTGGGAGCCCCCACGGGCAGGATCATGAACTCCTGCATATCGACACTATTATCGGCGTGAGCGCCGCCGTTAATAATGTTCATCATCGGCAGGGGCAGACGATAGCTATCGGCCTCGCCGAGATACTCGTACAACGGCAGCTTGCGTTCCACCGACATGGCCCGGGCAATCGCCATGGAAACCGCCAAAAGGGCGTTCGCGCCCAACCGGCTTTTATTGTCCGTACCGTCCAGATCGATCATGACCCGGTCCAGTTCCGCCTGCGCCGCGGCATCTTTCCCCAACAGAGCCTTGCGAATTTCAGTATTGACGTTGTTGACCGCCTTGCTGACGCCCTTGCCAAGATACCGGGACTTGTCGCCGTCGCGCAGCTCCACAGCTTCGCGCTCACCCGTGGAAGCGCCGGAAGGCACCATGGCAATGGCGGAACTGCCGCTGCTCAGATGGACTTCGGCTTCAACCGTGGGATTACCGCGTGAATCGATAATCTGGCGGCCTTTGATATCGACAATCTCGGACATACTGACTCCTCTCTTGATATTTAACTAAGCAATTTTGGAAAAGCAACTTGACGCAGAGACGCAAAGACGCAGAGTGAATAAGAGTTGATATTTGAAGCTCTGCGTCTTTGCGTCTTTGCGTCAGATTTTTTTAATCGGCATTGCCTGCATCTTTCCGCGTTTTCCCACGGCCGTATTTTTGATTCGTCAGGACGTAGCGGTCGCTTTTCGCTGGACCTGGCTGTATTCCAGCGCGGCGGAAATAAAACCGGTAAACAGCGGATGCCCGTCTCGTGGAGTGGAAGTAAATTCGGGATGAAACTGGCAACCGACGAACCATGGATGCTGCGGTATCTCGACCACTTCCACCAGGTCATTATCCTGGGAAGTGCCGGAAATTCGCATGCCCGCCGACTCGATGGTTTCAATATAGTGGTCGTTAAATTCATAGCGATGCCGGTGACGCTCGGCAATTCTGTCTTTGCCGTACAGCGCGCGAACCCGTGAGTCCGGCTCCAATATGCAGGTTTGCGCCCCCAACCGCA
>DASVCP010000508.1:0-3041 GCA_036381555.1 Gammaproteobacteria bacterium | reverse complement strand
CACGAACACTTTGCCGTCGGGAAGTAGGACGGCGTTGTTGAGTACGCGGGGGTGGTTCATCGGTTTTTTGGTAGTCCACTTCGGCGAATCCGCGCCGAGATCGAGCAGTTCGACAGTGTTGGTTGCCGCAACGGTGGTGTCTTTCGAGTCGCTTTCTGCCGCGTTGGACACATTCCCGCCGCCGCCGAACAGCATGACACGCGCCCGGTAGCCGTCATCCGGCGACAGCGGCATCAGCACCGCGCTGCCGTAGCCGGGATAGGTGCGCGAATGTTCATACTGCGTTACGTATTTGGTCGGGCTCCAGGTGTTACTCGTCAACGGCGAGAAGAACCGCGAGGTCCGGTAGGAGTGCACGAATACCCGGCCGTCCGGAAGCTGGAAGACGAACGGATACAGCTGGAGGAAATTCTTGCCGGTTTCATCGGGATCGAACGGGTTGGGCACCGTCCTGCTCGCATCTTCGCCGGAAAGCGATGTGCCGGTGCTGTTCAGTATTTGCCAGAACAGGTTGACTTCATCCGCTACCGGAGTACGGCCGACCTCCTTGGCGCCCGAGATAACCAGAACATCGCCGTTCTCGAGACGCGCGAGGGTCGGATACCAGCGGCCGGTCTGTAACTGGATCGCGTCGGGTTTGTCCCACCTCGATTCGTCGTAGTAAAACAGATGCGAGTCATCGATATGCGGCTCGTGGCCCGGCGCATCATGGCCGCCCGCAACCCAGAGCGTGCCGTTGCTCATCAGCGTATGGCCGGAGCAAAAAGCATGCGGTACTATCGGCTCATCCGGGTCTACGATCGGCTGAGTGCTTGAACCATCCGCCGGATTGAAGATCTCCGAGTAGCCCATGTCGTTGTTGTCCGCAAAGCCGAAGAACAGGACCTTGCTGTTCGGCAGCAACGCCGCGTGAATGCCGATCGCGCCAGAGTTATAGGGATTCTGCCAGCGCCCCTTGGTCACGGGATCGCAGCATGGTTCGCCGCCAAACACGGTTCCGGCCCACACCGGTTGCCCGCTTGAGTTTTTGGTTTTTACATTCCATTCGTCATAGCTCTCATTGGAGGAAAAAGCCACAAGCGCCCCATCTTCACTCCTGCGACTGACGAGCTGCAGATTGTTGGAATCGCTGACGATTAACCCCGCGGCCGAGTACTGGTGAATTTCATCCACCCAGCCCACGGTGGACCACGGGTAGAAGCCGCCGACCGTGGTATCGTTGTTGCGGGAATAGTGCATGAGCCCGCCGGTCAGTAGCGGAACGACGAGTTCGAAGTCCCCTTTATTGCCTGACGTGCCCTGGACGAACGAGTGTACGCCGGTCGCCTGAATCGGGTTGCTACCGTCCACCCGGATCTCCCTCGGTGCCGACCAGGTGAGATCATTCCCGCGCCAAATGTGGTAGAGCGTTTGACCGGCGCGGGCAACCACTTCCAGGTTGCCGTTGTCGAAGTTGCTCTCGACGAGACTCACCGCTTCGAAATTGAAACCTTGCGCGAACACTGTTGGCCCGTGCCACGGCATGGATGGGATAGAGTTGTCGCGCCAGTAGTGAGCGAGTCCTCCGCCCTGACCCTGACGAGGGACAACGACTTCGAAGTTTTCATGCCAGTCTTTGCTTTGGGTGAAGCCGGGCTGACCGGTAAACCCCCACCCAATCCATGTGCCTGAAGACCACGCTTTTGTATTGCGATCGCGCCAGTAATGGTAAAGGCTGCCATCCTGTATTGTGATGACCTCCAGGTTTCCATTGCCGGGAACGGGCGGTATCGGGCCGGATGGGTTGGTCACCGCGTTCTCCAGCATTGCGATACCGTTGATATCGCCCCAGCCCGCGCTTTGAGGTCCGAGCCAGGTTTCGCGGAGCACGCGCTCCGGGTCCTGAATATGATTGTTGCGGTAGTACGCCGAAAACCCGCCGCCCATGTGCGGAACCGCAAGCTCGAAATTTGGAATGCTCCCCGTGCCGTCGGTCCCCTGCACGAAGCCGATTCCGAATGTTGCGCTGCACTGACAGCCGGCGCCGTTGCAGACCAGCGCTTGCGATGCCGGACTTAATAGAAGTAATAAGAGAGCAAGTATTTTGTTCCGTTTGAACGGTTTCAATAAATCCATATGGAATCCCCCATGCTTGGTTTTTAAATCAGATGAAAAGGGCAATGGCAGCGCCTTACAAAAACGGCGCTTTGTATGTCAAATCTTCCGTTTGTTTCTTAATTGGTTATTACTATCTCCGTTGTTATGCGCGAAGGCCGCATTCTTCCACTAATAAAACGCCCGCACAGTTTCCGTACCTTGGTTTATCCGTGAGGGTGTTGAATGCAATGGCTTGCCGGTTCGCGGCGACGAGCCGGAGAAGTGGTTGCTCCCGCCGGCCGCCGCCGTTTCCCTTTTGGTTATGGATTCGTTTTTATTCCTCGATACGCCAGCGCTGGCTGGCCCAGCCCGTGTTCAGCGATTGCGACAGAATGGCCGCGTAATTGCCGGAATCGACCACCGTTAAATATTTGCCGCTCCAGGCATTTCTGAGCCGTACATCGCTGCCGCCTGAAACCGGCTCGATGATCCATTGCTGACTGGTCCACTCCGGCACCAGATCGTAGGTGACGATTTTGGCGTTTTCGCCGTTGTTCTGAACGTTCAGGTAGCGGCCTGTCCACACATTTTTAATCCGGACGTTGGCGCTGCCTGCAACCGGTTCGATCACCCAGTCCTGGCTCGTCCAGCTTGCGTTCTGCGGTTGCGCCCGGGTTTCGGCGTCGTTTTGATTGTCGGCGGCGGTCAACAGATTCCAGGACCATACGCTTCGTATTTTCGCTTCATAGGCTTCCGGCGCGTCAGTGCATTCGCTGTAACGCACGACATAGTTGGAACATTGTCCGTTCGGCTGGTCGGCGTTGTTGCACACAAGTCCGTAGGGTGTGAGCTGCGCCAGCCTGTCATTGGGTCCGTAAGCGATAAAAACCATGTCCATCACAGTAGTTTGGGCTTCAATCGCCGTGGGGAACGCGCACAGCCCGCTGATTTGCGAGCGGCTTTCG
>DASVCP010000507.1:0-6445 GCA_036381555.1 Gammaproteobacteria bacterium | reverse complement strand
ATTTCTGTCTGGACGTTGCTGAACCAGTACGAGCGCGCCCTGCATCTTGGCGGCAACCGGAATGATTTTGGCGACGGCACCATGCAACTGCCGGTGGAGGAAACCACCAACCGCGTCAGCGATCTGCTGGACGAAGCCCGGTGGGAAATCGAGTGGTTCTTCAAGATGCAAGTGCCTCATGATCAGCCTCTGGCCGGCATGGTTTACCACAAGATGCACGATCTCAACTGGACCGGTTTGCCCACTGCGCCGCATGAGGACACTCAACCGCGCTACGTTCACCCGCCGTCAACGGCTGCGACCCTGAACTTTGCGGCGGTCGGCGGCCAATGCTTCCGTGCCTACAAGCATGCCGATCACCGGTTCGCGTTCGAATGTCTGCTAAGGGCGATGCGCGCTTATCATGCCGCCAAGACTAATCCCGTTATGATGGCGCCGGGATTCAGTAACGGCGGCGGCGCTTATAGCGATTTCGACGTTACCGACGAATTTTACTGGGCGGCCACTGAGTTATATCTGGCCACGGGCCTCCCTTATTACGCCAAGGAGATGCGGGAGTCGCCGTTGCACCTGACGCTGCCGCTCGACGACATCAGTCTGATGACCTGGCAAAGAACCAACGCCCTGGGGATGTTATCCATGGTCACGGTAGGCGACCGGCCCTTTATCAAAAAGCGCTGGGTGAAGGAAGCCCGGGCGGCGGTGCTGGCGGCGGCGGATAAATATGCTGATTCGGTCGCCACCGAAGGTTATGCCTTGCCGATATCCGAAGAACGGTACCCATGGGGTTCCAACTCGTTTGTGACCAACAACCTGATCGTACTGGGGCTGGCGCACGACATTAGCTGCGACAGCAAGTACGCCGATGCCATGCTGGAAGGCGCGGATTATCTTTTCGGCCGCAATCCATTGGGACATTCCTATGTCACCGGCTATGGTTCACGCGTCGAGCAGAACCCGCATCACCGCTTCTGGGCCAACGCCCTGGATCCGTCATATCCGCCACCGCCGCCGGGGGTGATGTCAGGCGGACCGAACAGCAACCTCGAGGACCCGGTTGCCCGGGCGCTGTTGCAGGGGTGCGAGCCACAGCGCTGCTTTGTAGACGACATCAATGCGTGGTCCGTCAACGAAATCACTATCAATTGGAATGCGCCATTTGCCTGGGTGGTCGCTTATCTGGACGAACTGGCGAACGAAGAGAGCGGGGGCAACTGCGGTACCGAGTCACCTCATAAGCATGGTTTGCACAAATTGCTTCGCATGCTGAAAAAGCTCCATTAATACCAGGCGAAACGAGAGAAAGTAATGTGCGGGCTCCCTAAGGGAGCCCGTTTTATGTCCAGGACGGACGGTATGCCGCGATTGCAGGACGCATAAGGAGCGGTATATGTCCAGGACGGACGGTATGCCGCGATTGCAGGGACGCAAAGGAGCGGTAATTTGCCAAGCAGACATTGAAATCCCCAATTTCATCTCCACATACCGATAATCAAATACCCGACTTCACATCAGAGAGGTGGCTTATGAAGGTGTGGGAACGTATCAAAAGCGGTATGGATGAAAGCTTCGATGCAGCCATAACCGCCGTGCATAATCTGACTGAAAAGGCGGGGGAGAGTATTGAGTTAACCCGCCTTCGCCGCCAAAAGACGCGGCTTGAATTGCAGCTGACACGCCAGTTGGCCGAACTTGGCAATGCCGTATATGAAAAGCTGTCAAAAGAACGCAACGAAGCGCTGGTGGAGCAGTTGGGCGTTGCCAGAAATATTCAGTCGATCGCCGAGCATGAGGCGTCGATGGTGGAAATCGACCGGCGGCTTAGCAAAGCCGAGGATGCCCAGCAGACGAAACAGTAAGGAAGTTATTTGTTTTCCAGACTCCGAACAAAGCCCCGGTGGGCTTGTTCGGAGTTTTTTAGTCTCCGTTCCATACGGGGAATCACCCATCTATAACGTGTTGCTATATACTTCGCGGTAAGTTTTTGCCACTAATGCGGCTTTCCATCTGCAAGTACAAGTCAATGAATGAATACCTTCTCGCCAAGTGATCTTCTGCCATTCGATCCCAACGAGCACAGCCATCGCCGCCTGAATCCCTTGACCGGCGAATGGGTCCTGGTTTCGCCGCACCGGCATACCCGTCCCTGGCAGGGGGAGCAGGAAGAACCCGTTCCGCCTGCGCAGGTTGGCTATGATGCGAATTGTTATCTCTGCCCGGGCAATAAAAGAATCAATGGGCAACAAAATCCCGCTTACACGGGAGCGTTCGTGTTTACCAACGACTTTGCGGCCCTGCAGGCGGAACGAAGGGTACAAGAGCAACAGTCTCATCCGCTGCTGGCCAACAGGCCGGTGAGCGGGACTTCCCGGGTAATCTGCTTCTCGCCCGATCACAGCCGGTCATTGCCTCAAATGCCGGAAGAGGGGATTCGCAAGGTCATTGATTGCTGGGCCGATCAATTGAGCGAACTTTCGCAAACGTATCAGTGGATGCAGATTTTTGAAAACAGGGGCGAAATGATGGGCTGCTCCAACCCCCACCCCCATGGCCAGATCTGGGCGCTTGATCAGCTTCCAAGCCAGGCGGCAAAAGTCGATCTGAACTTAAAGCAGTACATGCGGGAACGCAAGTCCAATCTGCTTCTGGATTACGTGCAACTTGAGCTTGAGCTCGGCCGGAGAATTGTCGAAAAAAGCCGGGAATGGGTTGCGCTGGTTCCGTATTGGGCATGTTGGCCGTTCGAAGTTCTGTTGTTGCCGGTCAGGCCCGCAAAACATTTGAATGAACTGGACGAAACTCAACGGCAGAACCTGAGCCGGGTCTTGAAAAGACTGCTCAGCCGCTATGACAATCTTTTTCAATGCAGCTTCCCCTATTCCATGGGTTGGCACGGCCGGCCCTTCAATGGTGAAGCCAACGAACACTGGCAGTTGCACGCACATTTTTATCCGCCGCTTTTGCGGAGCGCCAGCATCAAAAAACACATGGTTGGTTACGAAATGCTGGCGGAGGCACAACGCGACATCACTCCGGAGCAGGCCGCCGAAAAATTGAGGGCGTGTTCGCCGGTACATTACCTGGAAATCCGATGACAGAATTACACAGAACCGTTACACGCTTGTTTGAGGAGTATTTCGGTACTGATCCAGACGCTGTTTTTCAGGCACCTGGCCGCGTCAATCTGATCGGCGAGCATACCGATTATAACGGCGGTTTCGTTCTGCCTTGCGCCATTGACCGGCGCACTTGCATGGCGGTTAAAGCCAGGACCGACGATAGTTTCCACGTGATGGCCGCGAATATCGATAACAGGTCGAGTCAATGGAGATGCTCTCTGCCGATGGAAGCCGACGACGAGAATCCCTGGTCAAATTATTTGCGAGGCGTAACCGAGCAGTTTTTAAAACGCAAAATAACGCCGACCGGAATGGATATCGTAGTATTGGGTGACATTCCCCAGGGAGCGGGGCTGAGTTCGTCGGCTTCCTTTTCCGTGGCTTTGGCCACGGCGGTAAGTTATGTCGGCAAATTGGGTATGTCTCCCACTGAAATTGCCTTGCTTTGCCAGGCTGCCGAAAATGAGTTCGTGGATTGCCAGTGCGGAATCATGGACCAGCTGATTTCCGCCGCCGGCAAGCAACAGCATGCGTTGCTGATTGATTGTCGCGACTTAAGCTATAGGGAGGTTGGGTTGCCCGCCGACATGGAAATACTGGTTGTCGACAGCAAAGTCGCCCGAGGGCTGGTGGACAGCGAATACAACATACGGCGCAGTCAGTGCGAGGAGGCTGCCGCGATTCTGCAAGTCAACAGTCTCAGGGAGGCGGACATGGACCGCTTGCTGGATAATGGTTCGCGGATGCCGAGCAAAACCTTTCGCCGGGCACGACACGTGATTGGTGAAAATGAACGCACAGTCGCAGCCGCAGAAGCGCTGTCGCTGGGAGATTATGTGGCCTTAAGCGCCCTTATGGCTGCATCGCACGTTTCCATGCGCGATGATTTTGAAATTACCACTCCGGAGATCGATTTGCTGGTTGAAATTGTCGGACAGGTTCTGGGCGAGCAGGGAGGAGTGAGAATGACCGGCGGCGGATTTGGCGGCTGTGTCGTGGCACTTGCACCAAAATCGTACAGCAAAAAGATTATCGACGCGGTGAACGAACACTATCCTCGGGAAACAGGTTTGACTCCGGAAATCCATCTCTGCACCGCCAGCGACGGCGCCGGCGTGATAAAAGATCAAAAGCCTTAACCACTGAGGACACAGAGCACACAGAGGAATTATAAAAATTAAACTTGAGCTATTACATTAACTCAAAATTTCGCGGAATTTTCAGGGACAATGTTCTTAACATTTAAGAAATGTTTTCACTCAGTGCTCTCTGTGTGCTCAGTGGTTAATAAGGTTTTAATTTATAAAGTCAGCTGCTGGTGCACCGCTTTTTTATCGAAACGATATAAAGCCGCCGCACGGTGAGGGACATCCTTTTGCTTTTCATCGCAAGGGATGAGCAAACCCGTTCTGATCATTTTGCGGCGGAAATTCGGCTTGTCGAGTTTGACCCCCAGAATGGCCTCGTACAGTTCCTGCAACTGTAGCAGCGTGAATTTGGTCGGCAAAAGATTAAAGCCCACTGGTTCACGGCAGACTTTGCTTTTCAAGTGTTCCAGCGTGGCGGCCAGAATTTCGTTGTGATCGTAAATAAGTCCCTTGCAATCCGCGAGTTTTTCCCAACGAACGTCCGAGGCTGTAAAGCCGGCCACCAGCTCGTAATGTTCCGGCCTTACCAGGGCGTAATAGGCGATCGTTACTACCCGCTTTTCCGGGTACCGGTCCGCGCGGCCGAAGGCCCTGAACTGCTCCAGGTAGATGTGTTCCAGGCCGGTCAGATCATGTAGCAGGCGGTAAGCCGCGTCATCAAGATCTTCATCGGGCTTTATCCAGCCTCCGGGCAGACCCCAGTCGCCTTCGCGGATGCCTTCGCCGTGTTTTACCAATAGGATTTCGAGTTGCCCTTTATTCAGCCCGAAAATCAAACAGTCTATGGAAATGGTTTCAATAATTTCTTGAGTATTTAAGACTGTCTGCTTTTGTTCATGAATCATCGGCAGTCGCTGTGTTACAGTCATATGCACGGAACCCGTTTTTTGTTGGGATTTGAAGATATCAGGGGGGAAGTATAACCGAGCCGTCCGACGACGGCTAATTATTGGCGACATTTATGAGAGGAAATCGGGGTTAAAGCCGGTTTTATTGGCCGTATATACTGCATCCAGGTGATAAATGATCCACGGAAATCAACAAATTAACCCTTGTAGTCATTATAACAATAAATCTATAATCCCCCCGTCCGACAACCTCCACGGGTTGATGTCGGCGTGTCCGGCGCAGCCTGCCCCGGTAAATCGCCGGTTTTCCGGACCCCAGCCCCATAACCCACTTTACAGGGCGACGATGTTGGCTTCGCGATGTAAATGAGAGACGATTGTGTATTTTCTCGGCTTAGATATCGGCAGTTCTTCAATTAAGGTGGCCATCATCGATGGCGAGACCGGCAGTTGCATCGCCCAAACCCAGCAGCCGGAAACAGAACTGGCTATAGACGCGCCAAACCCCGGTTATGCCGAACAGGCGCCGGAAGTCTGGTGGCGGGCGGTGCGCGACGGCATCAGGCAATTGTTGTCCCAACATCCGGCGGTCGGCCAGCAGATTGGCGCCATTGGAATTTCCTACCAAATGCATGGGCTGGTTGCCGTTGACAAGCGCCAACACGTGCTGCATCCGGCAATTATCTGGTGTGATAGCCGCGCGACACAAACAGGCGAACAGGCCCTTGTGTCTTTGGGCGAGGATTGGTGCATGCAGCATCTACTCAATTCGCCGGGAAATTTCACCCTGTCCAAGCTCAAGTGGCTGGCGGATAACCGGCCGGACATTTTCGCCGATATTGACAAGATTCTGCTCCCCGGCGACTACATCGCCATGCGGTTGAGCGGTGAGACGACCACCACTGCTTCCGGTTTGTCCGAAGCCATACTTTGGGATTTCAAGGCTCGCCAACCCGCACGTGAAGTACTGGACAAGTTGCAGATCGGCAGCGGCGTGTTGCCGGAGTTGGTCCCAAATTTTGGCGAAGGCGGAGAACTGAGCCGTTCCGCGGCGGAGGAGCTTGGATTGACTCCGGGGATAAAACTCACCTATCGCGCGGGTGATCAACCCAACAATGCTGTCAGCCTGAATGTGCTTGAATCCGGAGAATTTGCCGCTACCGCCGGCACATCCGGTGTGGTTTATGCAGTGACCGATCAGTTGGTTGCCGACAGCAATC
Organism: Gammaproteobacteria bacterium; assembly: GCA_036381555.1. GTDB lineage: Bacteria > Pseudomonadota > Gammaproteobacteria > HTCC5015 > HTCC5015 > DASVCP01. The sequence goes on along the minus strand of DASVCP010000507.1, from coordinate 110 downwards.
AGCGGATCAACAGTTTTCTCCACGTCAACCCACATACCGAGCAGGCGGTGGGATTGCTGGCGTGTATAAACGGAGCCGGCCGTTTAAATAGCTGGCTGCGGCAGGCATTG
>DASVCP010000506.1:0-4535 GCA_036381555.1 Gammaproteobacteria bacterium | reverse complement strand
ACATCATCATCAATATCTTCGGCGACTTCGGCCGCCGCGTGAATCTGAACGACTCGGTCGGCTGGGATCACGGCAACTGCCAGAATCTCTACACGCTCGGCGGACAGTCGGTGCGCGGCGCCGCCGCCCTCGGCAAGGTCGTCGGCATCACCCAGCGCGTCGGCCGCGCCGGCACCAACGACCAGGTGCTCGAACCCACCAGTGGCAGCTACGAATTCGAACCGATGTCGATGGCCGCGTCCATATACCGCTACTTCGGCGCGCAAAACCCGGAAGTGCTGACCCTCGACCCGGTATTCAACACCGCCGGCAGCCCCGTCATCGACGAATCCGTCGCCGGCGAACCCGTGTTGTTTTAAAGGAAAGTTAACCGGGGAACGCCGGACGTCCATTCGCGTTTCCCGAATCAAATGCCCACACCCTCTCGCCGCACGCCCCTCTCTAGGCGCGAGAGGGTCAGGGCAAGGGTTTCTCGCTTGCATGCCCGCGTCCCGGCGCCTCAAGACACTCATACCGATCCTTGATATGCGCATTGTAATAAGCGCCCTTGGACGGCGCGTTGATCAAACCCTCGTACACGTCCAACGGCACCCCGCAGAAGTCGTAAGTGTTACCCTGCTCGAACGTGATACACATGCGTTGCATCGGCGGGTCATAACCCACCGCGCGTATCGCACTCGAATTCACCCGTATCATTTCCATTGCGGCACCTTACCTGGGAAGAAGCAAAAATCCTCCTTCGACTTGCCTTGCAAGAACGGTGACACCTGATGGAAATCCCTAGTATCCTGAATGCTATGGACATTTTAAAAACTTAAACCAGTCTCACGCGAAGGCGCGAAGAAAAATAAAGTCGTAGGGCAGGCATGGTCCACCATTTCTTTCTCCTGAATGTTGATACGTGGGGAGTGCGCACTCTACAAGCTTACTGTTATAACCTTCGCGTCTTTGCGTGAGAGTCCTGCCTTTGATTTTATATTCTTAACATCGGATACGTGAAAAACACCACGTGCGCGGCGTTCAACAGGAAATGCGTCAATATAGCCGTCTCGATGCGTCCGGACCGGTAATACACATAACCGTAGCCGATGCCGGCCACCGACGCGAGCACGACATAAACGGGTCCGCCGCCGGAATGCGCCAGTCCGAACAACACACCGACCAGCGCCACGATAAACAACCGGTATGTCCGTGACGGATTCAGCACCGACAGATAACGTTGCACCACACCACGGAACAGCATCTCTTCCGCTACGCAGGTGAAAAAAAGATTTCCCCACGCCCAGACTAAAATAGTCGTACCGAACTTGAAATCCGGGGCGAGGTAACCGGACCCGGCTGCCAGCGACAGCGTAACCACAACGGTAATCAGCGCCGCCGGCCAGGCGAGTCTGAACGTATTTTTAAAACAAACAGCGCTCCGGCAGATCTCCCCGAAGTACGCCAGCATGATCAAACCTGCGGCCGCCTTGTCGTAATTCCAGTACTTGGTATACGCGGTCGAACGCTCGCTGAGATATACGTTGTCGAACACCGGCGGGTTGTGGAAATAAGGTACTGCGTGCAGAAATAACAACACCACCAGCCCGACAACCATGAATCCGCACGCCACCCGCAGCGGCGCCGGAAATTTTTCCGTAACAGTCAAATGGCAAAGCAACATCAGCGCCGCCAGGTACAGAACCCCGCCGGCTTCGACAATATTGAAATAAAACCCGCCCAGCGCGGACAGGCCGAACAACCCCATCCAGACCGGAATTTTCAAAACCACCAAACGCGCCGGCAACCAGACCGACAGCATGGCCAGCGACAGCAGACCGAATACGATCAATGTATCGATATTGAGGTTTAGCATAAGTCCCTTTTTAATTCCTTATTCAGTGCCCCGTCAGATGCGCCTGCGGAATTCGCTGGGCGAGCAACCCACCGCTTTTTTGAAAATGCTTGTGAAATGGCTGTGACTTTCATAGCCGACTTCCATTGCGATATGCAGTATCGGCAGGGTTGTGTCGGACAACAATTGTTTTGCTTTTTCGAGCCGGCGTTTGATGACATATTGATGCGGCGGCAGACCGGTGGAAACCTTGAACATGCGGGCAAAGTGGTAGGCGCTGAGCCCGCACAGGCGGGCCAGAGTTTCCAGGGAAATATCAAGATCGAGATGTGTGTCGATATATTCCCGGATGTTTTCAAGCTGGCTCCTGGAAAGACCGAAACGGCATTCGGGTGCTTCGCGCCGAATCGTACAGTGCTTGCGCAACAGGTGGATCGCCAGAAGTTGGGCTGCGGTTTCGCCGAAGAGTTTTCCAAATACGGTGCTCTGCTCGGCTTCATTTTTCAATTCCAGGGCAAGTTGACTTACAAAGTTATCCTGGATTGCGATATTGTTGGGCAACTCGATACCCTTAGAGTCTTTATCCAATGTTTCGAGAGTAATTTTCTTTAACAACTCCGGGGGAAGATAGATGCTTACTGCTCTTACGGGAGAATCCTCCGGTCTTTGTGACTGCCACGTCCACTGAAGGGAGTTGCATCTGTCATAGAGTAATATCGATCCCGGACCCAGCTCCCGCGTAAGCGGTTTGGCGTCATTCAATACACATTGACCTTTGACGTGGCCCTCGTAGATAAAAGATACCCCGAAATCCGGGATTCCGGGGCTGACGGTGGATTCAAGGTTGGCTGGAAGGGTGTACAGGTTTAATGCCATGCCTCCCCATTTCTGCCTGTCTACCCGTAATGTTGTTTCGCCTGGAACATAGTTATGGTAGCGACTTGTCGGGACTACTCTTGGCCGGTGTTTTCTCATGCAGCATTCTCAATCTATTCTTCGAGATTTCCTGATCAAGTATTACCCATTCCAAGAGACATAGAAGATAGTTCGATACTTGCAGTGTTTACACATTGTCTGTCGTCGGCGCTGACTTCTGTATTGCCTTGGGATGTGTCCCATGATTCTCCTGAAGAGAGTTGTAACACACTATGGCTATCGTAGCCGACTTCCAGCGCCATATGAAGCTTTGACAGGTTGGGTATGGGCATACAGTTGCGTTGCCCTCTCGATACGGCGGTCCGGGCATTAAGTACGGGATCCGATTGATAAGGGGTAACACAGGCCGGTGGTGCTGGACGGCCAACCTCCTCACGCTTTACCGTACCCGCCACCGGCCTCGTTGACGCTGTTCGGCCTCGCATGTTCGCGCAGCCAGGCGGTCAACTCATCTTCACTGATTTTGCCGGCAGCCAGGCCGAGGAAAACAGGGTAGCGCTCGGCCAACGGCCCAACCAGATCCCAGCCATTAAGAACAAGAAACAACCGGCACACTAGATAGGCCATGCGCTTGTTGCCATCCACAAACGGATGGTTGCGCGCAATGCCATAGGCGTAAGACGCGGCCAATGCGGGCAAATCCACTTCTTCGCCTCTATATGTCAGGCGCTGTTGAAGCCTGGCCAGCGCAGATTTCAGCATCCCGCGATCCCGAATCCCGCCCGGACCGCCGTGTTCGGCAATTTGCCGGGCGTGAATTGCCTCGACCAACTCAAGACCGATCCAAACCGGTTCACGGTCCATCATTCGGCCAGTTTCCGCAACAGATCGCGATCCTCACGCATGATCTTCTCCGCCACATCCATCTGCCGGGCGAATTCCGGGTCGAACGGCGTGAGCATGATCCCGTCGGGGGTTTCCAACACCATCAACTCGTCGCCGCGGTCCACGCGCAGCCTTTCCAGGATTTCCTTCGGCAGAATCACCCCGACCGAATTGCCGATCGCGGTCAATTTGAGCTTGCGGGCCATAAGCAGGACTCCGGTTGCGAAATGGCCGGATTATAACATTTGTTATTACTCTCGAGTTTAAATAGTTCCTCGCGCAGGTACCGCTCCCGGCCATCCAGGCCTTCGCGGCATTAGTGCGTCCCTGCACGTCGACGCGGAGGCGCAGAGGAAATAAAGTAAAAGCTTTTGTGAAAGAAAAATGGGTGCAGACGTGAGTTAGTTTTGGGCTTTAGGTTTCGTCTTACGATCAAAGAGGCATTTATTCTCTGCGCCCCGGCGTCTCTGCGCGAGATTATTTGTTTTATACACTTGATTTCTGTAACAATAATCAAATGCCAAAACCCACCACTCCATGGGGCGGCCGCCGCCGCAATGCCGGCCGCAAGGCCGGCTCGAGCAAGTACGGTGAACCGACCGTAGTCCGCCGCCTGCCGGCCAGTTGGGCGCCCTTCCTTGATGAAGCCCTTGATAACCACCGGCTGGCGGCCAAATCGACCGGCATCAGCCATGTCGCTCCGGCCGCCACAATCAACCATGGCGCCCGAAACCTCGCCCTGCCGCTGGCCGGCGGCCGGATCGCCGCCGGCTTTCCCTCGGCGGCCGAGGACTTCGTCGAAGGCAAGCTGGACCTCAACGAGCTGCTGGTCAAACGCCCCGCCGCCACGTTCTACGTAAAAGTCTCGGGCGAGTCGATGCTTAACGCCGGCATCTTCCCCGGCGACATCCTGGTGGTCGACCGTGGCGAAACGCCGCGG
>DASVCP010000505.1:0-7043 GCA_036381555.1 Gammaproteobacteria bacterium | reverse complement strand
ATCGATCGCTTCTATTTGCCGCTGCATGTAACGGCGGCGCAGCCGTTGCACGATGTTATGCAGCAACGGGCTATCGGGGTTGTTTACCGGCCGGCGACGGAACGCGCAAGCCATTATTTTCGTGCATCGTTAACATCGCAGTTCGACGCCGTGTTTCATGTGGACGAAACGTCCGCCGTCATTCCGCTGGACGAGGAGCAACAGTTCCGCCGGCATGAAACGCCCGAAACGTATCCGTTTGGCGTCTGATGCCGGGAGCGCGCGCGATATGAACCGGAATGATTCAGAGGAAGATGTTGTTATTCCCAGCCAGTCGGTGTTTCTCGAGGGCGGCCTGACTGTTCCCCGGGATGCCCAGGCCGTTGTGCTGTTTGCGCATGGTAGCGGCAGCAGCCGTTTCAGCCCACGAAACCGGTTGGTCGCCAAAAAGCTGAATGACGCGGGTTTTGCCACATTACTCTGCGATCTGCTGAGCCAGAAGGAGCATACACGCGACGCGGTGACGGCCGAGTACCGGTTCAATATACCGTTACTGGCTAAACGACTCACAGGCGTGATCGATTGGCTGCAAAAGCAGGAGCGGACACGATTGTTACCTGTTTGTTTATTCGGTGCCAGCACGGGAACGGCGGCCGCGCTAATCGCGGCAGCGGAACGTCCGCAGGCAGTGCGGGCTGTCGTTTCCCGGGGAGGGCGCCCGGACCTGGCGGGAGATATACTGGTCCATGTCCAGGCGCCCACGCTGCTGATGGTCGGCGGGTGGGACAAACTGGTCTATACCTTGAATGAACAGGCCGCGGAGAAACTCCGCGCCACTCACCAGATCGTCGTCGTTCCCGAGGCGTCACATCTTTTCGAGGAACCCGGCAAGCTGGAAGAGGTTGCACGCTACGCGATCGACTGGTTTACAACCTACGCCGGTGAACAGCGCCATCTGTTCAACGACGTGGATACCCGGCCAAGACTGTCTCCTTAAATAATACTTAAAATCTTTAAATAATACTTAAAATCTTTGACGCAGAGACGCAGAGACGTAAAGACGCAAAGACGCAAAGACGCAAAGACGCAAAGACGCAGAGAAAATAAAGCTAATTAGGATTTCAGTCAGACGTGGGTGTTTCAACTCATTTTTAATTCAATGTTTTCTCGATCCATGACCTCTTTGTCCATGAACTCGCGTACTATCATTATGGTTCCTCTGCGTCTTTGCGTCTCTGCGCCAAGATCTTTTAATTAAAGCCCGCATGGCGGGAAAGTTGCATCAATGAATTTCAGGAACAAACGATAGATTAAGGAGAATCGCACATGTCCGTCGCCAAGGTTATTGAAATCAGCAGCCAGTCTCCCGAAAGTTTCGAGGATGCGGTGAGGAAAGGCATTGAGAAGGCTTCCAAGACCGTTCATAACATCCGTAGCGCCTGGGTCAAGGAACAGCAGGTCAAGGTTGAAAATAACGCAATCAAGAGTTACAGGGTGGATCTCAAAATCACTTTTGTTATCGATTAAGCAGTTTCCGCTTCCGTCAGAAAAAATCTGACAGAAGGGGGTTTTTTATGGATTGAATTTCTCTGAAAATAAGGATAATTATTAACGGTTTTTGCTGAATTAGTTAGGAAATTTGCGGAACAGGGACTGTTGATTATCAACGCCGAGGGCTGCTCATGAACGATGACCAAAACCTTCCGGCTCCAGGCTTTCCGCCCGTTATGTGTTTATACTGATCACTAAAAGCTGAGTTCCGGGTACCGGCTGCCGTTGCTCCATTCAGTCGGAGCCTTAAAAATAACGAAAGATTGGAGGATGAAAACCGGTGCGCGCTCTAATCGCTGGTTTGTTGGGTTGCCTTTTGTTTACCCCCGCCACTGTATTTGGCGATGAGAACCCGCAACTGGCCGGGTTGGACATAGATATCACCCGGTTGAGCATCGAAGAACTCCTGAATGTAAAAATTACCAGCGTTTCGAAAAGACCGGAACAAATCACCCATGCGCCGGCCGCCGTCTACGTGCTGACGTCCGAAGACATCCGCCACTCCGGCGTCACCAGTGTGCCGGAAGTGCTGCGCCTGGTTCCCGGTGTCCACGTCGCCAGAATAGACGCCAATAAATGGGCGGTTTCCATCCGTGGATTCAACGGCCAGACGGCAAACAAGTTACTGGTGCTGATAGACGGCAGAAGCATTTACGATCCTTTGTTTTCCGGCGTGCTTTGGGAAACCAAGGATGTCATGCTGGAAAACATCGAGCGGATCGAAGTCGTTCGCGGACCCGGCGGCACGCTCTGGGGGGCGAACGCGGTCAACGGGGTCATCAACATCATCACCAAAAACGCCCGGCAGACCCAGGGCGGACTGGTTGCCGCGGGGGCGGGGACCGAGGAACGTTTTATCAATTGGCGTTACGGCTACGAGCTGGCTGAAAATCATTACATTCGTGTCTATGGCAAGGGCTTCGAAAAGGATCCGGGTTTTGTTGAAGGCGGCGCCGATGACCGGTCAAGCATGGGGCAGGCGGGGTTCCGTTACGACGGCACTCTCACAAATTCCGATACGTTGATGATCCGGGGGGATTTTTACGACGGCAGCTTCGGCTATCCTGATGAAGCTGCCCGGGGCGAACGCGAGGGGAAGGGCGGAAACCTGCTGGGCCTTTGGGCGCGGCCGCTCGATAACGGCGGCGGGATGTCCGCGCAGATGGCCTACAGTCATACGGAACTCGATGACCCCGTACTGGGTGAAGTCCGGGATACCTATGATTTTGAATTTCAGCACGATCTGCCCCGAATCGGCGACCATGAAATCATCTGGGGAGTGACCTATCGGCGCACGCACGACGATATCCGAAGTTCCTCCCTGTTAGGCCTGACACCCGACCATCGGACCGACAGTGTGACAGGCCTGTTCGTTCAGGATGATATCGCTCTGTCACGCAGTGTCTATCTCACTGTCGGGAGCAAGTTCGAATCCAACGACTATACTGGTTCCGAGGTGCAACCCAATATCCGTCTTGCCTGGCGGATAAACAGCACGGATACTTTTTGGGCGGCCGTGTCCAGGGCCGTGCGAACTCCGTCCCGGCTGGAGAGCGATTTTGTCATTCAAATGCCCGACGGCTCGACATTTGCCGGCGGCGGTAACATGGACAGCGAGGAACTGGTTGCCTATGAAACAGGAGTCCGTTTCAATCTCACCAAGGAGCTGTATATGGGCGTCACCGCCTTTTATAACGAATATGACCGGCTTTTTACAGTGGAAGGATCGACGCTTGGGAACCGCGCCGGCGGAAACACCAGCGGCGTGGAAGTGGCGGCTGTTTACGTACCGGCGGCGAGCTGGAAAATATCCGTTGGCTACTCCTACCTCAATATGAATCTCAAGTTGGACCGCGACAGCCTGGACGATCCGTCAACCCGGATTGCCGGAACGGAAGGTCAAAATCCCGAACACCAGGCTTTCGTGCGTCTGGGAACCCGGCTATTCAAGCATTACGAACTTGATGTGGCCGTCCGGTATGTCGATGAGCTGCCGGCGTTGAATGTGCCGAGCTATACCGTTGCCGACCTGCGTCTGGCCCGGCGCATAAACGACAATCTGGAGCTTTCAATCGTGGGACAGAACCTGTTTGAAGACCGCCACTTCGAATGGGGAGGCAATCAGGTAACCCAGGTGGAAGACAGCATGCACATTAAAATTCTGTACAACTTCTAAAAAAACCGGATGCGCCGCTTACTCTTACAAACAATGTCTTTTTCCCGCAGGCGTTTGTTTTTTCCGGTATGCTTGCTTTTGACAGCCGGAAACCTCGTCGCGCAGACACCGGTTATCTCGCCGACGATAGAATACCAGGTCAAGGCATCCCTGGTTTTCAACTTCCTGCATTTCGTGGAATGGCCCGAAGACATTTTCAAAAATGCCAGCGACGAGATCACTATTTGCATGATTGGCCCCAATGTTTACGGCCGCGCTTTAAAAGTGCTGGAAGGCGAAGTTGCGCAGGGCAAGCGATTGACCGTCAGATTGCATACTGAAGGTTGGTTTCCAGCACTGGCGGAAACCTGCCGGGTTGCGATATTCGCCGAACAGACGCCGGAGGCGGCTGAAGAGACGCTGCCTATTCTCGCCGACAGAAGCGTGTTGACAATCGGCGAGACTTCCACCTTTCTAAGTGATGGTGGGATCATCAAGTTCAAGATTGTGAATGAAACGGTTCAGTTCGAAATAAATCACGCCATGGCGAAGCGGGCCCGTTTAATGGTGAGTTCGAAACTGCTGCGGCTGGCGACCAATGTAATTGATGGAAACTGAGACGGAAGAACGTGTAGAGCCGGAAGGATAACACGTAAATATGAATAGTTTCCTTAGCCGCCTTAGTCTTAAGTGGAAATTCGTTTTTGTCGTTGTGCTGATCATGCTTTCCATTTCCATTGTGCAGAATATGGTTTTTCATCTGCGGGATATTCAGGATTTCACTCGAAGCATTCAAAACAGGGTTTCCACCCTGGCGGAAGTATTGGCGGACAACAGCACATCCGCGGTGCAATTCCGCAGCCGGCAGGATGCGGTTCAACTGCTCAATTCCCTGCGTCACGAACCCTCGGTGCGGCAGGCCTATCTATTCACCGCCGACGGTCAGGTGCTGGCTGAGTATCTGGCGGAAGGTGAAAAGCTGACTGTACCCTTAATCGATATCGATCGAACGGCATCGATTACATCGACTGACAACAGGATAATCGTCCGTCACCCGGTTATTCTCGATCAGCAGCTGGTCGGTGCTCTGTATATGAGCGTCGATATTCAGGAACTCCGGGAACGTGTCTATGCACGAATGATCTTCGGACTCGTCGTGCTGCTGGGTATCGCGGTTGTCGCGTTTGGCGTCACGCTGTGGTCGCAGAAATTCTTTCTTCAGCCCATATTCAACCTTTCCCGCCTGTCTTACGAAATCGGGCAGAATAAAAATTACTCCCTGCGAGCAAGAAAAACCTCGAATGACGAATGGGGGGTGCTGGTGGAGAATTTCAATGCCATGCTGGACGCTATCCAGGAGCGCGACCAGGCGCTGGCGCGCAAGAGCCAGGAACTCGAATACAGCAACAAAGAACTCGAACAGTTCGCCTATGTTATCTCGCATGATCTGAAAAGCCCGTTGGTCACCATTCAGGGATTTGCGGGAAGATTTATGAAATACGTCGAGGATGGCAACGAGGAGAGGTCCAGGGACTCGGCCATGCGTGTACAGAATGCGGCCAAGCGCATGGGCGAGCTTATCGACGACGTACTGACCCTCAGCAGGGTGGGACGGAAAGAGATGATTGCAAGAAAGCTTATTGACCTGAACGTACAAATGGCCGGAATCAGGGAAGATCTACAGGGAGAATTGGATCAGGCCGGCGCTTCGCTGGTCATCGAGGAGAATCTGCCTACCGTATATGCCGACCCCGGTGAAATACGGCAGGTTTTTCAAAATCTTCTCATCAATGCCATAAGATATGGTTGTTTGGAACCGGGGAAAACGATAACTGTAGGCGCCCGCTCGTTGGCCGCGGAAAGCCACGTGTTTGTGAGGGATGAGGGTCCTGGAATCCCAAAAGAATATCATGCTAGGATATTTCAACTGTTTCAGCGGCTCGATCAATCGGTTTCCGGAACCGGGCTCGGGTTGGCGATCGTTTCCAAAGTCATGAAAAGTCTTGGAGGTCACGCCTGGGTGGAATCCCAAAGAGGTAAAGGTTCGACATTCTGGCTGGTGTTCCCGAAAGTGACAAAACCGGGAAAACGGTCTGAGTTGACATAGGCGCGTGAAGATGATGGTGAAACTCATTGATATACTACTGATCGAGGATAATGAAGATCATGCCGAGCTTATCAGGCAGACTCTGGAAGACAAACGGATCGCAAATACCATCATTCATTTCGATAATGCCGAAAAAGCGCTGGCTTACTTAAATAATTCGACGTCCAATCTGCCGGGTGTGGTATTGCTGGATCTGAATCTTCCAGGTATGAGCGGTCATGAATTTCTGGTAACGATAAAAAGCAGCGATATTCTTAAGTTTATTCCCGTTGTCGTGCTCACGACATCCTCCGGCGAGAAAGACCGGGTCACCGCTTACGAACACCATGTCAACAGCTACCTCGTGAAACCTATCGACGCATGGCAGTTCGAGAAAATGGTCGCCGATCTCGGTTTTTATTGGGCTCTGTGGAACAAACCCTCGACAAAAGTTACATAACAGTGCAAACGATCAGAATTCTCTACATTGAAGACGACGAAGACCATGCGCTGCTGTTTATGGAAATGCTATCCGCTATCGATTCCATCTCCCCCGTGGTCACCCATAAACAGAACCTGAAAACAGGTATCGAGGCGCTTTCAAGGCAGGAGTTTGACGCGGTCATACTGGACCTCGGCCTGCCGGAAAGCAGGGGGCTGGAAACGCTTTCGCGCTTCCTCCAATACGGCTCTTACCTGCCCGTCATCGTCCTGACAACGACCGACGACCTGCAGCTGAGCGTCGAGGCCATCAAGGCGGGTGCGCAGGATTTCCTGGTCAAAAGCGAGATTTCGGCGAACATGATCGCACGCTCGCTGCGTTACGCGATCGAACGGTTCGGCATTCTGGACGAGTTGGCGGAAAAAAACGAGAATCTGAATACCTTCGCGACCGCCGCCTCGCACGATTTAAAGACCCCTTTACGCAACATATCGCTGACCATCGATTTTTTTCGTAACGATCACGGCGAGGAGTTGACGGCCGACGCACACGAAGCGTTGGAAAAGATTCAATCCTCCGTGAGCCGCCTGCACAGCCTGGTCGACTCACTGATGGAATTCACCAAGGCCGGTTCGAAACTGCCGGCCTCCGGTTTTTTTCCGATTAAGTCCGCGATGGATGAGGCGATTGAGTTGTTGCATAAGGAGATTGAAAGCAGGGAGGCGCAAATAACCCGGGATGACAACTTACCCGAAGTCCAGGGAAACTACCGTCTGCTTGTCAGGGTTTTTCAAAATCTGATTGATAACGCCATCAAGTACGCCGGGGCC
>DASVCP010000504.1:0-2535 GCA_036381555.1 Gammaproteobacteria bacterium | reverse complement strand
ATTAACAGGGGGGCATGGGAGCCGAGATACGCCGAATACTCCACTGCGAACATGTTTTATTGGCCGCAGGGTTACGAGTGCAACTGGCGCTGGTGGCCCGCTGATGAAAACGCGAAACCTCCCCAATTGATGATTGCCTATTTGAAGCAAAGCTTTCTCGAAAAAATCGCCATCGAAATTCTTGATGTAGAGCCCGGATGTGTTGAATTACTCAATAAGATTGGTGTCAGAGATGAGTTTGCAAGGCAGCTGATTCTTGCGGTAAGAAACGAGCTTGCGCAGGGTAATCCTTGCGGCCCCGTTTACGCCGAAACGGCCGCACAAATGCTCGCTTTGCACGCCATCAGCAAACACTGCTCTCTTAATCATCGGATAAAAATCTGTAGAGGCGGCTTATCCAAATCGCAGTTGCGTCGGGCGCTGGATTACATTGATTCACACCTGCATGAAGAGATCTCGCTGGAGATCATGGCTTCCTTAACGGGACTTACATCGTACCACTTTCTGCGGCTTTTCAAGCGGTCGACCGGTAAGACGCCACTGCAGTTCATTATCCATGCGCGAATGGAGAAGGCCAAGGAATTGTTGGCGGCGCGGGTATCCGTGACATATGTTGCCATGGATGTGGGTTATGAAAGCGTCAGCCACTTCATTACGTTGTTTAAGCGCCATACCGGCGTTACGCCCTTGGAATATCAAAGGAAACTTTAATTTTTAAGTTGGCGGATAGTTAGATGTCCAGGCGGCGCTTTCGAAAACTTGAAACTTCATCAGAGTTTGATGAGTACGTGCCAGGTAAAGTCATTCTAAGCAGCCGGTTGGTCAACTGGAACAATCTGGAGATTACCGAGTTTTCATTTCCGGATTTTTTGGAAGATGGGTCGGCGCCCGGGCTTCCCTGTCATGGACTTGCTTTATTGACTGAGGGGGCAATAAACGGCGAGTGCAGTGTAAACAGAGGGCCGTGGAAGCGAAGATCTGTTGAGTATTCCGAGTTCTACATGGACTTCTGGCCTGAAGGGTACGAGCCCAACTGGCGCTGGTGGCCTCTCGCTGAACCAGGCCAGATTCTTCAGCTGGCGACTGTTTATTTGCAGCAAGGCTTCCTCGAAAAGCTGGCCGCGGAAGTTCTCGATGTTGAGCCTGAACGGGTGGAGTTGCCGATTAAACTGAGTGTCAAGGATGAATTTGTCAGTCAACTTATTTTGGCTGTCCGGGACGAACTCAAGCAGGGGAATCCCTGCGGTCCGATTTACGCCGAAACAGCCGCGCAGATGCTGGCGCTGCATCTTCTTAGTAGGCATTGCACGTTCAGCCATCGGATAAAACCCTGCAAGGGCGGCCTGTCCAAGCTCCAGCTTCGGTCGGTGTTGGATTATATTGATTCTCATCTGGGCGAAGAGATATCGCTGGAGATTCTTGCATCCCTGACGGGACTGACCACTTTTCACTTTTTGCGGCTCTTCAAGCAGTCGACCGGCAAGACGCCGCTGCAGTTTATTATCCACACGAGAATGGAGCGTGCAAAAGCGCTGTTGGCGGTGCAAATGTCCGTGACCGAAGTGGCGCTGGAATTGGGTTACGAGAGCGTCGGTCACTTCATCGCATTGTTCAAGCGCCACACCGGCCTTACTCCCCTGGCCTACCAGAAACGGCTTTGACACCCGCCGTAGCAGCCCCCGGAAATTGTCAATATCCTGCGTCTGATACGCTGTTTTTGCGTTGAACAGCAAGAATCCGATATTTAAGTCAAGATTCAGTAAGAAAGGTGGTTGAAACGGCAGTAAATTATCAGGCAGAAGCTACCGGGGTGACGGGCTGACGGGCTGAAGCCCGTAACCGAACAGATGTCCGGGCTAGCCTTTGTTCCGTGAGTGACGAAACAGGAGTTTCGTCACCTGCGGACAAAGCGTCAAAGGCTGTTCAACATTTCCTGGATTTGCCGGTCTTCGGCACTCCTTGGGCTGGGAGGTCGCCGGAGACTCTTTTTAATTGTGCCGCATCCGCAAAGTGAAATGAAAGTTCACGTCCGGAGAAGCCTCCTCTTTGATGTCCTCCGCAATAGAGAAATCGAAATATAAGTTCGGCGATATTTCCCAGTCGACGCCAAAGGTCAGCTGCAGAACGTCACCAAGCAGGCGGGCGTTCGTGTCTTTGTAAAATCCGGTATGCCATTCCAACTGCACTTTTACGGTCGCTGACCGCCAATGGCGCCATTGAGTACCGATGCTGCCGAAAAAAACAGTATCTTCCTGTTGGTCGGGCAGAACTTCGCCTTCACCCGGAAGCAGCAGTCCCGCGGTACCGTAGACCTGCCATTTTTCGTTTAATTTTTTTCTTGCGGCATTCCATAACGAGATATCGGCGGCGCCGCTGCCGGTCAATTTGTCGCTGTCGCCGGTAGGCAGTTTAATGCCCGCCCAGATGCTGTATGAGAAATGCCCGCTTGAGCGAATTTGCCGGCCGGCATTCAGTTGCATATCGCCCATCCCGTAACGGCGAGTGTCCAGGCGAATTTGTTCGATGCCGTTGCGG
>DASVCP010000503.1:0-5805 GCA_036381555.1 Gammaproteobacteria bacterium | reverse complement strand
CCCCATCAAGGCCGGCAACTGCCTGCCGATCCGCAACATCCCATTGGGCTCGGAAATCCATTGTGTGGAACTCAAGGCCGGTAAGGGCGCGCAGCTGGCGCGCAGCGCCGGCGCCGCGGTGCAGTTGGTCGCCCGCGAAGGCGCCTACGCGACCCTGCGGCTGCGTTCCGGCGAAATGCGCAAAGTGCATATCGACTGCCGCGCCACTATCGGCGTGGTCAGCAACGGCGAGCATAACCTGCGCTCGCTCGGCAAGGCCGGCGCCAAGCGCTGGCGCGGTGTGCGCCCGACGGTGCGAGGCGTGGCCATGAACCCGGTCGATCATCCGCACGGTGGCGGCGAAGGCCGGACCTCGGGCGGACGTCATCCGGTATCGCCCTGGGGTACGCCGACCAAAGGTTACAAGACCCGCGCGAACAAGCGTACTGACAATATGATTGTCAGACATCGCAAGAAGAAGTAACGGATTTATTGAAGAGGTAAAGCTGTGCCACGTTCATTGAAAAAAGGTCCGTTTATCGACCACCACTTGCTGGCCAAGGTCACCAAGGCCGCGGAAACCCGGGACAAGCGCCCGGTAAAAACCTGGTCGCGCCGTTCGATGATTAGTCCGGAAATGGTGGGCTTGACGATCTCGGTGCATAACGGGCGTCAGCACATGCCGGTTTTGATCAGTGAAAACATGGTTGGCCACAAGCTGGGCGAATTCGCGCCTACGCGGACTTTCCGGGGTCACGTAGCCGACAAGAAGGCGAAATAAAGTTTGGGATAACGCAAATGACGGTAAGCGCAAAACATCGTTACGCACGCATCTCGCCGCAGAAGTGCCGGCTGGTCGCCGACCAGATCCGCGGACTGCCGGTCGGGAAAGCATTGGACATCTTGACGTTCAGCACGCATAAAGCGTCGGACCTGGTCAAGAAAGTGCTCGAGTCCGCCATCGCCAATGCCGAGCATAACGACGGCGCCGACATCGACGAGTTGAAAGTGTCGGCAATTTACGTGGACGAAGGGCCGACGCTCAAACGGTTTCGGGCGCGCGCCAAGGGTCGGGGCATGCAGATTTTGAAACGCACCAGTCACATCACCGTGACGGTCGGCGAGAAGGCTTAGAGGCAGAGACAGTTATGGGTCAAAAAGTACATCCTACCGGCATTCGCTTAGGCATTGCGACAGACTGGACATCCAAGTGGTATGCCGAGAAAGGCGAGTTCGCCCAGTATCTGCATGAAGACCTGAAGGTCCGCGAGCACATCAAAAAGAAGCTGGCGCAGGCCTCGGTGAGTCGCGTGCAAATCGAGCGTCCGGCCAAGCAGGCGGTAATTACCATACACTCCGCGCGCCCCGGTATTGTCATTGGCAAAAAGGGCGAGGACATCGAGCGTCTGCGGCAGGAAGTGGCCGATATGCTGGGTATCTCGCGCAATACCGTCAAAATCAACATTGAAGAGATACGTAAGCCCGAGCTGGACGCCAATCTGGTCGCCGAAGGTATCGCGCAACAGCTTGAGCGCCGCATCATGTTTCGTCGCGCCATGCGCCGTGCTGTGACCAATACCATGCGTCTGGGTGCGCTGGGGATCAAGGTCAGTGTGGCCGGACGCCTGAACGGCGCGGAAATCGCCCGCACCGAATGGTACCGCGAGGGGCGCGTCCCTCTGCACACCCTGCGGGCCGATATCGACTATGGCTTTGCCGAAGCAAAGACCACTTACGGCATCATCGGCGTCAAGGTGTGGATTTTCAAAGGCGAAGTGTTCGATTTGAACGATAAGGCCGCGAACAAAGACGCTGCGGCTGCTTAATTCAGTGAAATAAACGGGAAACGTTTGCCATGTTGCAACCGAAACGAACAAAATTTCGTAAACAGCAAAAAGGCCGGAACCGCGGACTGGCGCAGGCCGGCAATAAAGTCAGCTTCGGCGAATACGGTCTGAAGGCGATCGACCGTGGTCAGATCACCGCCCGCCAGATTGAAGCCGCACGCCGTGCCATGACCCGCCATATCAAGCGCGGCGGGAAAATTTGGATTCGCATTTTCCCTGACGTGCCCGTGACCAAGAAACCCATTGAAGTCCGTATGGGTAAAGGCAAGGGAAATGTCGAATATTGGGTTTCGAAGATCCAGCCCGGCCGGTTGTTGTACGAAATGGAAGGCGTCAGCGAGGAAATCGCCCGCGAGGCTTTTCGCCTGGCGGCGGCCAAACTGCCGATTAGAACCGCGTTTGTGACCAGAACAGTGATTTGATTATGAAAGCCAGTGAATTACGCAATCAGTCCGAAGCCGATCTGCAGAAGCAACTGCTTGAGCTTCGGAAAGAGCAGTTCAACTTGCGCATGCAGGTTGCAATGTCGCAACTGCCGAGAGCACACCAGTTTTCGCAGGTGCGTAAGGACATTGCGCGGATCAAGACCGTTTTGAACGAAAAATCCCAGGCCAAGTGAGCTGCATAGTTGAGGATAGAAGCAGTGAATGCTGAAGTGACAGAAGAGAAAAAGTTGAATCGGACGCTGGTCGGTCGCGTTGTCAGCGACAAGATGAATAAAAGCGCCACCATTGTCATCGAGCGCCTGGTGAAGCATCCGTTGTACGGCAAGTACATCAAGCGTACGACTAAGCTGCACGTGCATGATGAAAACAACGAATGCGGTATCGGCGATACCGTCATGATTGAAGAGTGCCGCCCGATTTCGAAAACCAAATCGTGGCGTCTGGTGAAGGTGTTGGAACAGGCGGAGCGGGTATAACGCTATGATACAGATGCAGACATTTTTGAATGCCGCCGACAACAGCGGCGCCCGCAGCATCCAGTGCATCAAGGTGCTGGGCGGTTCTCATCGCCGTTATGCCGGCGTCGGTGACGTCATCAAGGTGAGCGTCAAGGACGCAATTCCGCGCGGCAAGGTGAAGAAAGGCGAAGTCTACAATGCCGTGGTCGTCAGAACCCGCAAGGGCGTGCGTCGTCCGGACGGTTCGCTGATACGCTTCGACACCAACGCCGCGGTGTTATTGAACAACAAGCTGGAACCGATCGGCACGCGCATTTTCGGGCCGGTAACCCGCGAGCTGCGGACGGCCCAGTTTATGAAAATCATATCGCTGGCTCCGGAAGTGTTATAAGCGATAACAGGCGGGAATTTAGCAATGCGTAAAATCAAGACAGGCGATCAGGTAATTGTGATTACCGGCAGGGACAAGGGGCGGACCGGCAGCGTGGTGGCCATTTCCCCGGACGGTGAGCAGGTGGTTGTGGAAAACGCCAACATGGTCAAGCGGCATACACGGCCCAATCCGACCAAGGGCGAGCCCGGCGGCATCATCGAGAAGGAAGCTTTTATGCATATTTCCAATGTGATGCACTACAACCCCGTCACCAAGAAAGGCGACCGGGTCGGCATCAGGAAACTGGAAGACGGGAAAAAAGTGCGCTACTTCAAATCAAACAACGAAGTGGTGGATATCTGACCTGGTTTCAGAATGAATCGACTTTATTAATCAGTGGCAACGGCAATGGTAAGACTACAAGAGCATTATCAAAACAATGTGATTAAACAGCTCATGGAGCGGTTTAAGTATTCCAGCGTAATGCAGGTGCCGCGTATTACCAAGATCACTCTGAACATGGGTCTGGGTGAGGCGGTCGGTGACAAGAAGGTGCTGGAGCATGCCGCGGGCGATATGGCCAGAATATCGGGTCAGAAGCCTGTGATTACCCGCGCGCGCAAGTCCATTGCCGGCTTTAAGATTCGCGAAGAGTGGCCCATTGGTTGCAAGGTTACCCTGCGCAGCGCTTATATGTACGAATTCCTGGACAGGCTGATCAATATTGCCATTCCCCGTATTCGTGATTTCCGCGGTTTGAACCCCAAGTCGTTCGACGGCCGCGGGAATTACAGCCTGGGGGTGAAGGAGCAGATTATTTTTCCCGAGATCGATTACGATAAAATCGATAAGTTGCGGGGGCTGGATATTACGATCACCACCGATGCCCGCTCCGATGAAGAAGCCAGGGCATTGCTGGAAGGTTTCAACTTTCCGTTTAAGAGTTAATTGAAAGAAAGGTATTTTTAAGTATGGCTAAAACCTCGATGGTGGAACGCGAAGTCAAACGCGGCAAGCTGGTGAAAAAGTACGCCGGCAAGCGCGAGACATTGAAAGCGATTATCAGCAACCCCAAGAGCAGCCCCGAAGAAGTCGACGCGGCCGTGTTGAAGTTGCAGAAATTGCCCCGCAATTCCAGTCCCATCCGTCTTCGCAACCGTTGCAAGTTGACGGGCCGGTCCCACGGTTATTACCGCAAGTTTGGCCTGGGCCGCAACAAGCTGAGGGAAACCGCGATGCGCGGCGATATTCCCGGCCTGGTAAAGGCGAGCTGGTAACACCGATTAAATAATCAAGGATATCGATATCATGAGTATGTCTGATCCCATCGCCGATTTGCTGACCCGCATCCGTAATGCGCAGAGCGCGCAGAAGCTGGAGGTCACCATTCCCTCTTCAAAGCTGAAGGTCGCTATCGCCGAGACATTGAAGAAAGAAGGTTATATTACCGACTATGCCGTCATGGAGAAGTCCGGCAAGCCTGTGCTGAACGTGCTGTTGAAGTACTACCAGGGCCAGCCGGTTATCTCCATGCTGAAACGCGTCAGCTCACCCGGTTTGCGCCAGTACCGGGGCAAGGACGATTTGCCCCGGGTGCAGGACGGATTGGGCATCGCCATCATATCGACCTCCAAGGGCGTTATGAGTGATCGCGAAGCCCGTATCGCCGGGTGCGGCGGTGAAGTCCTGTGTTTAGTCGCCTAATGCCAGAGTGAGACGATAGCAATGTCAAGAGTTGCCAACAAACCGGTTTCCATACCCAAGGGCGTCGAAGTCAGCTTGAACGGCCGGCAGGTGTCGGTCAAGGGGCCCAAAGGCACCATGCAGATCGACATTCACCCGACCGTCAGTGTCGAGCAGGTCGACGGCGTGGTGAAAATACAGGCCGCCAATGATGATGCCCGTGCCATGGCCGGCACCACTCGCGCATTGTTGAACAATCTGGTGGTCGGCGTGAGCCGGGGGTTTGAGAAAAAGCTCTCCCTGGTCGGCGTCGGTTACCGCGCACAGGCGCAGGGTAACAAGTTGAATCTTACGTTGGGTTTTTCACACCCGATCGAATACCCGGTACCCCAGGGCATCAAGATCGAGACGCCCAGCCAGACTGAAATCGTCGTGACCGGCACCGACAAGCAGAAGGTCGGGCAGGTGGCGGCCGATATTCGCGCGTTCCGTCCGCCCGAGCCTTACAAAGGCAAGGGTGTACGCTATACGGACGAGCAGATTCTCCGCAAAGAAGCGAAGAAGAAATAATTGAAAGAGTGTAGTTTTAGCGAACTGTAGATGAAGGTATAGCAAGCGTTATGGACAAGAAGATTTCCCGTATCCGCCGCAGTCGCAAGGCGCGGGCGAAGATCAGCGAGTTGGGGTCGCCGCGGTTGACCGTGCATCGCACGCCCCGGCATATCTACGCTCAGATCATTTCACCCGACGCGAAAGTGCTGGCCAGCGCCTCCACCGTGCAGAAAGAGGTCAAGAGTTCGCTGAAATACACCGGCAATGTCGCCGCCGCCGCCGCGGTCGGCAAGATATTGGCGGAGAAAGCCAAAAGCGCCGGCATCGAGTCGGTCGCCTTTGACCGCTCCGGCTTTAAATACCATGGCCGTGTAAAAGCGCTGGCCGATGCGGCCCGTGAAAGCGGACTGAAATTCTAGGTTTAACATCAACGGCAGTACGAACGAACGCGAAGGTTGAGTGATGGC
>DASVCP010000502.1:0-2190 GCA_036381555.1 Gammaproteobacteria bacterium | reverse complement strand
AATCCATGAGTTCTCGGATTCTACTTTCGTTCGTGGCGATTTGTTGGAGGCTGCTTATAGGAAAGCGCGAGGCATTCCCTGCAAGGAGATTCGGCCGATGGCTCGCGCAGAATTCGACCGGGAGCCGGCGCACCCCAGGTCAGGTTCGAGCCGGAAGGCCCGGCAATAAGGCAGCCCCGCACAAACCATCAAAAGAATCGATTGAATTTATTCGAAAATTTCGGCTATTCAGTGAAACGGTTTAGCGATTAAGCTGCCTTTGGTCTTCCTAAAAAGCAGGGCTTACGTGGTAAGCGTTTTCCCTGCACGAGATTCCTGGTGCTCCCGAGATGCATAAATTTGGTGACATTCTTCTGGTTACGGGGCTTGGATTGGTAGCGCTCGTAGCGCTCCCGGCGCCGTCCTTCGGTTCTCAGGCTGGGCCGGAGAACTCCACTGCCCCCGGTTCGTGTATTCCCGCATCGACGAACGTGATTGCGGCTGAATTTCCGTGCATTACCCCTGACCGGCGCGTGATGCTGAGGATAAAGGCGCCGGATGCGCAGCATGTACAGGCTTTGATCGGCGGCGGAGGGGCGCAGACCCCTCTGATGGATCTGACCAAGCAGCCTGACGGCTACTGGAGCCTGACCACTCCACCGATCGTGGAAGGGTTTCATTATTACTCGTTTTACGTAGATGGCGTGGAAACGAACGACCCGGGAAGCAAAACTTACTTTGGGGAGATGAGGTGGATCAGCGGTATTGAAATCCCTTCGCCCGCACCGAGCGATTCCTTTTACCAGATTCACAATGTTCCGCATGGGGAAGTACGTTCCGTATTGTATTTTTCGAAAGTGGTGGGCAAGTGGCGGCGCTGCATGGTCTACACTCCTCCGGATTACGACCAGTCTCAAAAGCGGTACCCTGTCCTTTATCTGCTTCCCGGCTATGGTGAAGATGAAACGGGTTGGTTCAGCCAGGGGCGCGGGAATATCATCCTGGACAACCTGATTGCGGAAAAGAAAGCAGTGCCAATGCTGGTTGTTTCCGACGACCAGTTCACGGCGTTGAAACCCGGCGAAGCGCCGCTGGTTTTTTCAGGTCGCCCCAGGAACGGCCGGCGTCCGAACTTCGGCACGTATGGGCAGACTTTCACGGAAGTGATGCTCAATGACCTGATTCCGTTTATCCAATCGCATTACCGGGCTTTGACTGGTCGCGACGACCGCGCCATTGCAGGCCTTTCGATGGGGGGCATGCAGACATTCTTGACCGCATTGCCGCACCTCGACAAATTCGCTTATATCGGCGGTTTCAGCCCCGGCGTTCCGCAAGCGTCATTTGACGCACTTTACAAAGATCCGGCTGTATTCAACCGGCAGGTGAAACTGCTGTGGCTGGGCACGGGCACGGTAGAAAAGGCTCACAACCCGAATATTTTCGTACTTCACGAAGCTCTCGATAAAGCTGGGATCAAGAACGCCTATTATGAATCGCCAGGAACCGCACACGAGTGGCTCACCTGGCGACGAGACTTGAATGAATTTGCTCCTCGCCTTTTCCGGAACGGCAAATGACCGAGAGAATTCCGCCAGGCGACACAAGAACTTATGGCTGTACATAAGCTCCCCAATGGGGAGGTCAATGAAACAACACCGAGCAGACAGAGATCCTTTCCCGCTTCTCGGTGGCGCAATGATGACGTACACCGAGATCGCAGAGGCTGATCTTAATTGACATTTGAGGGCTCTATGAGAATGCGACTGATGATTTGCGCTTCGGCCTTGTTGTTTATGGGCTGCAGCGTGGCGGCGATATCCCAGCAGGCGGAGTCGGCTGCGCCGACCTCAATCCGGGTGACGGTGAACACGCAGGAGGTTTCGGCGCCGATTTCGAAGTATCTTTATGGCGGATTCATTGAAGAGGGCGGGACGCTTGTTTCGCGAAGCCTGTGGTCGGAGATGCTTGACGACCGCAAGTTTTATTTCCCCATCAACTCGAAAGTCACGCCACCGCCGGCCAGCACGCGCCGCAGGCCGTCGTTCGCAATGGGGCTGCGCAAGTGGAGGCCGGTGGGACCGGACGACGTGGTGACGATGGATACGAATCAGCCTTTTGTCGGCGATCACAGCCCCCGGATCGCGCTCGATCCATCCACCCCGCACGGCGTTCAGCAATCGGGAATTGCGTTGGTCCAGGGCAAGAAAT
>DASVCP010000501.1:0-20718 GCA_036381555.1 Gammaproteobacteria bacterium | reverse complement strand
GCGGCAAGACCACACGCGGACACCTGTTTCATCATCCACAAGCAATCAGGATCGAACAGCCGCGGGATTACGAAGGCCGGTTGCTGGAAGGTAAGGTTATCGCCGACTTCGACAAGCGGCGTGAAAAAATCAAACAGCAGGTGTTGTCAGACGCAAAATCTATCGGCGGGCATGTCAACCTGGAAGCCGACGAAGAGTTGTTGCAGGAAGTCACGGCGCTGGTGGAATGGCCGGTGGCGATCACCTGTAGTTTCGAAGAAAAATTCCTGCAGGTTCCAGCCGAGGCTCTGGTTTCCACCATGAAGGAAAATCAGAAATATTTCCCGATTTACGATAGCCATGGAAGCCTGACCCCGAATTTCATCACGATCAGCAATCTGCAAAGTCTGGACCCGCAAAAAGTACGGCAGGGCAACGAGCGCGTCATTCGCCCGCGTCTGGCCGACGCCGCTTTTTTCTGGGAGCAGGGGCGGAAGCAGCCGCTGGAAAACTATAACGAGAAACTAAAAACGGTAATTTTCCAAAACAAGCTGGGAACGGTGTACGAAAAGGCCGTGAGAGTCTCCCGTCTGGCGGCGGAAACAGCCCGCCGTATCGATGCAGACCCGGCCGCAGCGGCGCGTGCCGGCTTGCTGAGCAAAGCCGATTTAATGACCGAAATGGTGTTCGAGTTTCCGAAATTGCAGGGCGTGATGGGACGCTACTATGCCTTGCAGGGCAACGAGCCTGAAGCGGTGGCCATTGCCATCGAAGAACACTATTTGCCGCGCTACGCTTCGGACCGTCTGCCTCAGACAGCCTGCGGCCAAAGCGTGGCGCTGGCCGACAAACTGGACACTCTGGTGGGGATATTCGCCGCGGGGCAGAAACCCACCGGCGAAAAGGATCCCTTTGCCCTGCGGCGGGCGGCCTTGGGCGTGTTGAAAATAATGATCGACCATCGCCTGCCGCTGGACTTGCATGAATTACTGAACCTGGCCGCCAAGGCAATGCCCGATATCGTGAAAGCGGATGAAGTTGTCGATGAAGTGTTTGACTTTATCATGGCCCGGTTGAAGGCCGAGTATGAAGGGCGGGAAGAAGACCGGTTCACACCGCAGCAAGTGGAAGCGGTCATGGCCTGCAAACCGGCACGCCCCCTCGATTTTGATTTGCGCATTCGGGCGGTCAAGGCATTTAGCGGACTACCTGAAGCGGAGAGTCTTGCCGCCGCAAACAAGCGTATCGCCAATTTACTTAAAAAAACCGACAGCCCGCCGGACACGAAGGTAAGTACCTCTTTGTTGAAGGAATCCGCGGAAAAGGAATTGTACAAAAAGATCCAGCAAGTGCTGCCGGAAGTCGAACCCCTCTGCGCCTCGGGAAATTACGAGGCAGCGTTAAAAAGGCTGGCAGCCCTCCGTGATCCGGTGGACAGATTTTTTGATTCGGTGCTGGTCATGGCGGAAAACGAGAAACTCAGAGCCAATCGGCTTGCCTTATTACAATTGCTTAACAACCTCTTTACCCGTATCGCCGATATTTCCTGCTTATAGAATCGCAATCAGATGTTAATGGATACAATTCAGGCGCCTCATCGTGCAGTTTTACTGATTCGAAGTTCCGCTTATTGGCTGTTTCTTTGTTTGAGCACGGCTTTCTTTTCATCGATGATTTTGCTCAGCTTCGCCCTGCCGTTTCGTATGCGCTACATCTATGCGAAAGGCTGGGGAATAACCAATCTGTTCGCTCTCAAATACATATGCAAACTGGATTATCGCCTTGAGGGCGCGGAAAATCTTCCACGGGAACCGGTAATCGTCTTTGCCAAGCATCAGTCCGTTTACGAAATCATCGTCCTGTTAAGTCTGCTCGGTCAGCTCGCCTGGGTGGCAAAACGCGAGCTGCTGTTGCTGCCGTTCTTCGGCTGGGCATTTATGCTGGCAAGACCGATCGTCATCAACCGCAAGGCGGGGACCCGCGCCGTGGATCAACTTATCCGGCAGGGCAGCAAAAGCCTGGCTGAAGGACGTTCCGTCATGATTTTCCCCGAAGGGACCCGCACCGCCCCCGGCGCCAAGCTCAATTACCGGATCGGCGGCGCCATCCTTGCTGAAAAGAGCGCATACCCGGTATTGCCGGTGGCTCACAACGCGGGAGAGTACTGGCCGCGCAACAGTTTTATCAAATGGCCGGGCATCGTGACCTTATCCGTAGGGCCGTTGATTCGCACCCGCGACAAAAACGCCGAACAAATCCTCTCGGAAGCCCAGGCGTGGATCGAGACGGAAATGGTCCGCATAAGCGATCCGCGCCGCTGGCGGCGTTAAGCAGACAAGACTACAACCGTGTCAACGGCCGCTTTTAAACAGCGCGGGCAAAAAATATTCAGACACCAGCAACGGCATACCTTGCAGATAAAAGATACTGCGCCTTCCCCAAACCGGATCGGTTTTATCCGTACCCGCTGACGCTTCAACAGGTAACCCGGCGGCGTGAACACAACGGATCTCCAACGGTCCCCGTCGCAACGTTCGATCAGCGAACAGCGTCGCTCCCAGTGATCGGTTCCCCTGTTGTTTAAGCCGGCGCAACCGCCCTTTAAGACTGGTTACCGGAATCAGGCTGCGCGCGTAAACCCAAGGCGTTTCATCGCACTGCAACAGTACTTCGCGCACCTTCACCCGGACACCGTCACGTACACCCAGTATATAGGCTTCATCCAACGAGACCTGCCGGTAATTTTCATTGAGAAGCTTTACCCAAAACGAACGAGAATTGCAGGTTTGTATCAGGCGTTGAGTCAATGAGCCCGGTTCCAACAGCCAATCCAGCGCGTCGATTGGAATTCGATGCCTGTAAAAATCATGATAACGGCGCCAGCGCGAATTGAATGTGAATATAGTTGCGGAATTATTCGGAACTGATGTAACCGATGACTGTTTATATGCATGCATAAAGAGTTTTTAAACGCGGTGAAATTGTTGCCTGGCGCCCAGCCAGCGATCAATGATCGGTTGAACGGTTTGCGGATAATCACGGTATAGTAATGCGGCGGCTTCCTGTACGCGCGGCAGCAAATCGGCATCGCGGACAATATCGGCGATATGAAAAGCCATCAAGCCGGTTTGTCGCGTACCGAGCAACTCACCCGGACCGCGTATTTCAAGGTCTTTTTTGGCGATCTCGAACCCGTCATTATACTTGCGCATGATATCCAGCCGTTGCCGCGCTTTTATCGAAAGCGGCGCCTTGTACATTAATACACAGCTGCTGTTCTTGCGCCCCCTGCCCACGCGCCCGCGTAACTGATGCAATTGCGCCAACCCGAGGCGTTCGGCATTTTCGATAATCATCAGTGTGGCATTCGGAACATCAACGCCCACTTCGATCACCGTAGTCGCCACCAGCAAATCAATCTGTCCCGCACTGAACTGCAGCATGATTTGTTCCTTTTCCGCCGGCTTCAACCGGCCATGCACCATGCCGACCTTCAAGGCGGGCAATGCGGCGGTCAGGGCGGCGGTTGTTTCCTCCGCGGTGCGGCACTGCAAAACTTCGGATTCCTCGATCAACGTGCATACCCAGTATGCCTGATTGCCGTTCCGGCAAGCCTTCTCGATTCGCGCGACCACTTCCGTACGCCGCTGTTCGGAAATCACCACGGTCTTTACCGGAGTGCGGCCGGGCGGCAGCTCGTCGATCACCGAATAGTCGAGGTCGGCGTAAGCGGTCATGGCGAGGGTGCGCGGAATCGGCGTTGCCGTCATGGTTATCTGATGCGGATGTATCTGCCGTGCCTGTCCGGGTTGATGCACGCCTTTTTCGCGCAGCGCCATTCGCTGATGCACGCCGAAGCGGTGTTGTTCGTCGACGATCAGCAATGCCAGACGTGAAAAATCCACATCATTCTGAAACAACGCATGCGTGCCGATGACAACATTGATTTCTCCGGAAGACAGCGCATCCAGGGTTGCCTTCCGCTGCCGGCCTTTGACTTTACCCGCCAGCCAGCCGACTTTCAGCTTGAGCGGCGACAACAAACTTTCAACATTCCGCCGGTGTTGTTCGGCCAACAATTCGGTCGGCGCCATCAAGGCCACCTGGTATCCGGCTTCGACCACCTCCAACGCCGCCATAACGGCGACCAGCGTTTTACCGGAACCCACGTCCCCCTGTACCAGGCGCAACATCGGCCTGGGTTGTTTCATGTCCCCGATAACTTCATCGATTACGCGTAACTGCGCGCCCGTCAATTGAAACGGAAGGCTTTGCATGCACTCCCGGCGCAGTCGTCCTTGCGTTTGCACAGCCGGCGCCGCCTCCTGGCGCACCTGGCTCCGCAGTTGGCGCATAACCAGCTGGTGGGCGAGCAGTTCTTCAAACGCCAGCCGCTGCTGCGCCGGATGCCGGCCTTCCATAAGCGCCTGTATCGGTGCATCAGGAGGTGGCCGGTGTACATAACGCAACGAGTCGGCCAGCGGGGGGAAATGTAAATTCTCCAATAATGTCGACGGCAGCCAGTCGGGCAACGCGGCAGCGTTCTCCAGATACCCGAGCGCTTGTTCGGTCACCTGCCTGAGCTTGATCTGCTGTATGCCTTCGGTGGCGGGGTAGATCGGCGTCAAGGTTTCCGCCACGGGAACCATTCCCGTTTTTATCCGTTGATATTCGGGATGAATGATCTCCAAGCCCCCCGGACCCAACCTGACTTCACCAAAGCAGCGTAAGCGGGTCCCCCGCGCCAGCCCTTCCTTTTGCGCCTGACTGAAGTAAAAGAACCTTAAGGTCAACGTGCCCGTACCATCGGCGACCCTGCACAACAAGCTGCGCCGCTTGCGGAACACAACTTCCGTCAACTGTACTTCAGCGTCCACGACCGCTTCGTCGCCCACTCTCAAACTGCCGATCGGTACGACCCGTGTACGATCCTGGTAACGCAGGGGCAAATGAAAAAGGATGTCTTGAACGGTTGTGATATTGAGTTTGGCAAATTTGTGAGCCTGCTGCTCGCCGACACCCCTCAGGCGAGTCACAGGATCATTAAGATTAGGGCCGGTCATCACGCCGGCAAGTGTAGCAAATTTTCAGAAGCCCATTTCCGCCGGCTACTCCGGCAGCACCATCACTGCATCCATCTCCACATCGGCGTTTTTGGGCAGCGCCGCCACACCCACAGCGGCACGGGCCGGGTAGGGCTTTTCAAAATAGTCAGCCATGATTTCGTTCACCTGGGCGAAATTGGCGAGGTCTTTCAAATAAACATTCAGTTTGACGATGTCGTTCAATCCCCCACTCGCGGCAGCGGCGACTGCCGCCAAATTTTCAAATACCCGCCTGATCTGCGCATCAATCCCGTCAACCAGTTCCATGGTTTTCGGGTCCAGCGGTATCTGACCTGACAGGTATACCGTGTTGTCCACTTTAACCGCCTGGGAATAAGCGCCGATCGCGGCCGGCGCATTATCGGTATGGATAATTTTTTTTACCATAATTTCAATCCTTGCTTTGGAGAAAGCGGGAAATCCATGTTCGTTCGCGCCAACCGTGGGAATGACAATGCTACGAATAACCCCAAGTCACCCTGGTCCACGGGAGGTGAGCGTTCGTTTTATTGACTCCCTTTCGTGTCGCGATGATACCCCGCGGCTCGCAGTCGATTCAGGTAATCCTGCCAGCGGCTTTCCCGGTTTACCGCCAGATCATACAAATATTCCCAGGTATACAGGCCGGTGCTATGGCCGTCGCTGAACACCAGTTTCACCGCGTAATTACCGACGGGCTCGATTCCGTTGATAGTGACCGATTCCTTGCCCGTCTGCAGCACGGCGTCTTTCGGACCGTGCCCGCGCACCTCGGCCGACGGCGAGTAGACCCGAAGATATTCGCAGGACAGGGCGGCCTTGGTACCGTCATCAAAAACGATATCCAGCACTCGTGACTGTTTGTGCAAATTCAGTTCAACGGGTCTAGGCATAAAATCAGAATAGAGGCGGAAACGCGGAGATTTAAAATTGTTTCGTTCACTTTAATGCTTTCTTTGCGTCAACGCGTCTTTGCGTCAGATTTTTATTAAAGAATATATCGGCTCAAATCCTGGTCTTTTTCCAATTCGCCCAGATTTTCGTTCACGTAATCGGCGTCGATAACCACCGTTTGACCACCATGGTCAGCGGCTTCGAACGATATTTTTTCCACCAGCCGTTCCATCACGGTATGCAGGCGGCGGGCACCGATATTTTCGGTGGTTTCGTTGACATGATAAGCGATCTCGGCGATACGGCCTACGCCGCTGTCGGTGAATTCGACCCTGACGCCTTCGGTGCCGATCAATGCCTGGTACTGCCGGGTAAGCGAGCAGGCCGGCTCAGTCAGAATTCGGACGAAATCCTCGGCTGTTAACGGGTCCAGTTCCACGCGGATCGGCAGGCGACCCTGCAACTCCGGAATCAGGTCCGAAGGCTTGGTCATATGAAAGGCGCCGGAAGCGATGAACAGGATATGATCGGTGCGAATCATGCCGTACTTGGTGGAGACTGTGCTGCCTTCCACCAGCGGCAACAAATCCCGTTGCACGCCTTCACGCGAAACATCCGCGCCTCCGTACTCGGCGCGCTTGGCGACCTTGTCAATTTCGTCGATAAATACGATGCCGTTCTGCTCGGCGTTTTGGAGGGCTTCGCTTTTCAATTCCTCTTCGTTGATCAAGCGCGCGGCTTCTTCGTCGGTTAACACCTTCACTGCGTCTTTTACCCGCATTTTCCGCCGCCGGGTTCGCTGGCCGGCCATGCTTTGGAACATGTTCTGCAGTTGGCCGGTCATTTCTTCCATGCCGGGCGGCGCCATGATTTCTACCCCAATGGGCGCGGCCAGTACCTCGATTTCAATTTCCTTGTCGTCCAGCTCGCCTTCCCGCAGCCGCTTGCGAAACTTTTGGCGCGTCTCGGAATAACTGCCGTCATCCGGTTTTTGCGTCATGAATCCGGCGCCGGCCGGCCGGGGCAAAAGGGCGTCTAATATCCTGTCCTCGGCGGCATCAATGGCCCGGGGACGGGCCTTGCTCATGGCCCGTTCGCGATGTTGCTTGACCGCCACGTCGGCCAGTTCTTTGATGATGGAATCCACTTCCCGACCCACATAACCGACCTCGGTAAACTTGGTGGCTTCGACCTTGACGAAGGGCGCGTTCGCCAACCGGGCCAATCGACGGGCAATCTCCGTTTTACCAACACCGGTAGGACCGATCATCAGGATGTTCTTGGGCGTAATTTCGTTTCGAAGGTTCTCGTCCAACTGCATGCGGCGCCAGCGGTTGCGCAACGCGATCGCGACCGAACGCTTGGCTTCATGCTGGCCAATGATGTACTTGTCCAGTTCCTGGACAATTTCTCGTGGAGTCATTTCAGACATAGACTGTTTAAATCCGTAAGTTTTGGTCGAAGCAAAGACTAAAGCTGCTCAATGGTGAAGTTATGGTTGGTATAAATACAAATGTCCGCGGCAATCGCCAAGCCTTTCTCGACAATTTCACGGGCCGATAAATCGGTATTTTCCAACAGCGCCCGCGCCCCCGCTTGAGCAAACGGCCCCCCGGAACCAATGGCAATCAGGTCATTTTCCGGTTCGATGACATCGCCGTTGCCGGACACAATCAAGGAAGCCGAACGGTCGGCTACGCACAGCAGCGCCTGAAGGTGTCGCAACACTTTGTCCGTGCGCCAATCCTTGGCGAGCTCCACCGCCGCGCGGGTAAGGTTGCCGCTGAATTGCTCCAGCTTGCCTTCGAATTTTTCAAAAAGGGTAAAAGCATCCGCCGTAGCGCCGGCAAATCCCGCCAACACCTTGTCGCCGTACAAACGGCGGACCTTGCGGGCATTCCCTTTCATGATGGTATTGCCCAGTGTGACCTGGCCGTCCCCGCCCATAACGACTTCGTCGCCACGGCGGACCGATAAAATGGTGGTTCCGTGAAACTGTTCCAAGTGGCTCCCCCGATATGAATGGGCAAATGAATACCGAGTAAATAGGGATGGTAACAGGAATATCAAGCGCAATGGATGCACGGGTTTGTTTTGGAATCCCGGGCACTCATTTTGCCGTTTTTTGTCCAAATACGGGTCCGGACGGTATTCGCCGGGCGTTCAGTTCTGGCCCAATCGGCCGAAACCATGGGTAGGAGGACTTTGATTCCGCCGGAATTCCGGGAGGCAGTCAAAGGTGCTCGGTAGGGAGACATGCTTTTCCATAGCTGTTTGGGTGAGGCCTGGTCCTATGCGTATCGTACAAATTTCCCCTTGTTTCCCTTTGCTGCCGTTGATTCTGTTGGTGGCTATGCTCTCCCCGGCTGCTAATGCTAATCAGGATATTGGCGGTGAGGCTCCAAGAATTCAAGACCGGGACATCCTGGCACTGAATGACAGACTGATGCGCCTGGCCGACTATTACGTAAAGCCAGGCCGCACCACTGAAAGACAGATTGACACTGTTATTTCATTGATGTTCGACCGTGACAAGCTCGGGCTGGTTTATAAACGCGACAAGACTTCGACGGTACAGGAAACGGTGGCCGGCGGCGGAGGAAACTGTCTTTCCCTCGCCGCCGTTTTTGTCGCCCTGGCCCGATATGTGGGCCTGGATGCATCTTTTGTTTCCGTCGCTGTCCCGCCCAACTGGCGTGAAGCGGGGGTTGAGGATTTGTACGTCGTTTCCCAGCACATGAGTGCCGAGGTCACGGAAAGAAGCAGGATGGGAAGAAAAAAACACGCTGTGGAATTTCTCTGGGTGCTATCCACTCCGGGTAACAAGAATCGTAAAGCGGTCAGTGACGAGCGCGCCTTTGCGGATTTTTACAACAATATCGCCGTCGAATCCCTACAGCAAAGCCATCTGGCCGATGCGCTTTATTATGCTGAAAAGTCTATTGCAGCTGAACCGCGTTATGCCTATGCCTGGCTGACACGTGGCGTTATTCAGCGCAAGCTTGGCGACGATCAGGAAGCGGAAAAGTCCTATATCACTTCCTTGAAAATCGATAAACGCAACTTCTCCGCCATGAACAATCTGGTTTCCCTCTATCGCATGCAGGGTCGCGACCAGGAGGCCAAACGTTACCTCAAGAAGGTGGAACGTTACCGCATGAAAAACCCCTACTATCTTCATAGTCTCGCTGAAAAGGCGATTGCAGCCCATTCCTACAAGGAAGCGATAAGCCTGTTGAAACGGGCGATAAAAAAGGCCGAGTATGAAGATAAACTTTATTTCACCCTTGCCAAGGCCTACCATTTGTACGGCAAGCACCAACTGGCTATTGAAAACCTCGATAAAGCCCGGGCCCTGGTTACCGACCCGGCTGTCAGAGCACGGTACGGCAAGAAACTGGATTTGTTGCAGGAAAGCGTTAGTAGCGGCTAAGTTTGTCCCCCGGTTGGATACTGTCGTTCAAATACCCTTATAATTCCCGTGCCGCTGCTCATGCAGCGGTTCCTTATTGAACGAATTGTCGAACGATCCCCTTGCTTGGAGGCGCCGTGACCAATCGACTCAGTAATATTCGCAGCCAACTCTTGGTCCGCCAGGCCCAGTTATCCGATGTGCCCGCAATCGTGGAATTGACTGTGCGAGCCTATGCGGGTACCGGTATGAACGGATACTCTCCGGACGCGATCACGGGGCAAATCAATAATTTTCCCCTGGGGCAGTTCGTGGTAACGGTGGACGACAACGTGGTCGGTTACTGCTCGACTTTCAGAATCTCAGGAAAGCTGGCACTAAAACCGCATACCTGGGAGGAAATCACCGGCAACGGCTACGCTTCCCGCCACGACATCAATGGTGAATGGCTGTACGGAATGGAGGTTTGCGTCGATCATGAATATCGCGGCTACCGGATAGGTCAGCGCCTGTACAACGAGCGCAAGAAACTTTGCCAGGCGCTCGGCCTGAAAGGCATCATTTTTGCCGGGCGACTGCCGACGCTATCCAAGCGCATCAAACAGGCCGAATCGGTGGAGGAGTATGTCCGGCAAATCGCCGAGAAAAAGCGCAGGGACCCCGTGCTTTCGTTTCAACTGCAAAGCGGTTTTGAAATCATCGGCGTCATTCCCCATTACCTGGACTCCGATGCCGAGTCGATGGGATATGGGGTTCATCTTGTATGGCGCAATCCGAAAGTCCCTTCCGAGGAAGACGGCGGAAGCGCGCGCCAGTACGGCGGCCGGCAGCAGGATAGTGTGCGCATAGGCACGGTGCAGTACATGCTCCGCAAGGTCAATTCTTTCGATGAGTTCGTCGATTACGTCAGGTACTTCGTCGACGTCGTAGCTGACTACAAAGCCGATTTCGCGGTTTTTCCGGAATTGTTTACCCTGCAGCTGCTGTCCATCGAAGACCAGGAGCTCTCACCGCTGGAGTCCATCGAGGCACTGACCAAGTACACGCCGGATTTTAAAGCCGCCATGCGCGAGATGGCCATCAGTTACAACGTCAACATTATCGCCGGCTCGCATCCGACCCGTGTTGACAACGGCCGGGTTGAAAATATCGCCTACGTGTTCCTGCGCGACGGTCGTATCCACGAACAGCCTAAAATACACCCTACGCCCAACGAGGTTTACTGGTGGAACATCGAGGGCGGCAGCACGCTTAACGCCATCGATACTGACTGTGGTCCTATCGGCGTACTGGTCTGCTACGACGCCGAGTTTCCGGAACTCGCAAGGCACCTCGCCGACCAGGGTGTGCAGATCCTGTTCGTGCCCTTTGCCACCGACGAGCGTCAGGGTTATCTTCGGGTTCGTTACTGCTGCCAGGCCAGGGCGGTTGAAAACCAGTTTTATGTGGTAATGTCAGGCAACGTCGGCAACCTGCCCAATGTCGCCAACATGGATATTCAATACGCGCAAAGCTGCATTCTGACGCCCTGCGACTTCCCGTTCGCCCGTGACGGCATCGCCGCGGACACCACGCCCAATGTCGAAACCGTGGCATTCGCTGACCTGCGTCCGGAAGCGTTAATCATCGCCCGCAACAGCGGTACCGTGCAGAATCTGAAAGACCGCCGCCACGATCTGTACCGGGTGCAGTGGCGCCGCACCGGTATCCCCAACAAAACCCGGTAAACAAAACCAGAATAAAAGCGTGGAAGAATTAGGAACGCGTCGCTTTTATACTTTCAATACTTAATATTCTTGAATTCTGTTAACTCTCTGCCCGAGGACGTGTTTTTGCTTTTGCGCTTCCGCCAGGGTAGTGTTTACTGAACATGCGCGGCCAGGGCGCTGCAGACCAGGTCGCCTAGGTGCGATAAAAACAAATGGCCCATGCCGGGAATGAAACGCTGCGCATCGCGGCTGGCCAGGCCCAGCAAGCCGATTGCATCGGTGGTTCTCAACGGCACGACGGCGGCCGAAGCCACTTCGGCGGCATTACCCTGGAATAAAAACCGGATTTGCTCGGCATTGATCGATCCGCAAACCGGCGTATCGCCGGCGAATATTTCCGTGAACAGCTTGTCGCAATTTTCCCTACCGGTTCCGTCGCCGGTATCTTTAAGCAGGCAAAGCGCGACAAAATCGGTTTGAAAGATTTCACGTACCTTGTCTTGTGTTGTGGCAATAACCTCCGGCAAGGTGCGCGCTTTCAGCAGCTCACTGGAAAATGAGTGCAGCTGGCGACTGAGCCGCTCGTTTTCCCGGGCGATTTCCACCAACTCCATCAACTTCTTTTCTAGGCTGTGATTCTGCTCCCGCAGCACCGTAACCTGGCGTTCTATCAGAGAGACGGTTTGACCCGTGGTGGGATGCTGAACTTTCATCGTGGTCAGCAGCTGAGGGCGGCACTCGAAGAAACCCGGGTGATCTTTTAAGTACCGTTCAACGCTTTCTTCGGTCACGGTTTCAGACACCGCTTGGGTGGGTTGTGAAGTCGTCATAATTCAATAGTCCCCTCATACACTGTCGTCGCCGAACCCAGCATCCACAACGGTTGGTCCAGTCCGCGCCATTCGATTATAAGGTCTCCTCCCGGCAAAGACACCGTTACCTTGTCTTCCAAAAGTTCCTGTACCCGCCCAACGGCGACCGCCGCACAGGCGCCGCTGCCGCAAGCCAGCGTTTCCCCGACTCCGCGCTCATACACTCTCAGGCGAATATGCTCCCGTGAAACCAGTTGCATAAAACCGACGTTGACCTGCAGGGGAAACCTGGCATGGGATTCCACCAACGAACCCAGACGCGCCACGTCCGCGGTTTGCACATTGTCGACCTGTATCACGGCATGAGGATTGCCCATCGATACGACGCCGATTTCCAGTATCTGGCCGTCAACCTCCAATGCGTAGCTCAAGGCCTTTTTATCGGCGATGAACGGGACGTTGGTCGGTTCGAATACTGGTACGCCCATATTCACACGGACCTGGTTTCCGGGTTCCTGGTAAAGTTCTATCCGGCCGCAACGGGTGTCTATCTTCAGTACATCCTTGGCGCTTAAGCCTTTTTCCTGCACAAAGCGCATGAAGCAACGCGCACCGTTGCCGCATTGCTCGACTTCATTGCCGTCAGCATTGAAAATTCGGTAACGAAAATCGGCCTCCGGGTCTTGCGGTCGCTCCACCAGCAACACCTGATCACAGCCGATACCGAACCGCCGGTTGGCGATGTGTCGAATCTGGTCGGCACTGAGCGCTACC
Source organism: Gammaproteobacteria bacterium (assembly GCA_036381555.1). GTDB lineage: Bacteria > Pseudomonadota > Gammaproteobacteria > HTCC5015 > HTCC5015 > DASVCP01. Next base: position 8,054 of record DASVCP010000501.1, on the reverse strand, counting down.
TGCTGATTGATGGCATCGAACACCACAAAGTCGTTGCCGATGCCGTGCATTTTTGTGAACTGAAGGCGCATATCCGGATATCTTTATTGGTTTGCCGGCAGCAGTTGTTCGCCACGCAGCATATCGTCCAGGGTTTCACGGGCACGGACCAGATGAGCCTTGTCACCATCGACCATCACTTCCGCCGCACGCGGCCGGGTATTGTAATTGGAACTCATGACAAACCCATAGGCGCCTGCCGAGCGTATCGCCAGCAGCGCGCCGGGCGTCAGTTTCAGATCCCGGTTCTTGCCGAGAAAATCACCCGTTTCGCATACCGGACCGACTATGTCATAAATATGCGCTTCCCCGCCGTCTTCAAGTTGAACAGGAACGATCTCTTGCCAGGCGCCGTACAGCGCGGGCCGGATCAAATCGTTCATCGCCGCATCAACTATCGCAAAATGCTTGTCCCTGGTGTGCTTAAGGTACTCGACGCGCGTGAGCAACACGCCGGCATTGCCGGCGATGGCGCGGCCGGGCTCGAGAATCACCTCGTAAGGCAGGTTTTGCAGGCGCGCGTTCAATGCCGTTGCCAGTTCATGCGGAGCCGGCGGGGCCTCATCGGCGTAACGAATTCCCAAGCCGCCGCCCAGATCCAGATGCCGCAGTTCGACGCCGTCCCGGCGCAGCTGTTCCACCAGCAGCAGTACCCGGTCCAGTGCATCGACAAACGGCGCAACGGACGTCAACTGCGAACCGATATGACAATCGATTCCCGTAATTTTCAAATGGGGCAGCGAGGCTGCATACCGGTAAACCTCCCGCGCCGAATCAATCCCCACGCCGAACTTATTCTCCTTCAGTCCGGTGGCGATATAGGGGTGCGTGCCGGCATCCACATCGGGATTGACCCGGATCGAGACCCGCGCTGTCGTACCCATTTCAGCGGCGACCTCGTTGAGCCGCGTCAGTTCGGCCTGCGATTCAACATTAAAGCAGTGTATCCCGACAGCCAACGCCCGCCGTATTTCCACAGTCTGCTTGCCGACGCCGGAGAAAACAATTTTTTCCGGTCTGCCCCCGGCCCTTAATACTCGTTCCAGCTCTCCGCCGGAGACGATATCAAACCCCGATCCCAGGCGGGCGAGCACATTTAACACGGCCAGATTCGAATTGGCTTTCACGGCATAGCAAATCAAATGCGGACGGCCTGCAAGCGCTTCATCGAACGCGCGCCAGTGCCGCTCCAGTGTAGCGCGGGAATACACATAGCAGGGCGTGCCATATTGGCGGGCAATTTCCACGAGGTTCAGTTGCTCGGCGTGGAGTGTGCCCTCAAGGTAGTTAAAATGATCCATTATCTTATTGGCATCGTCGGGCTTCTGAAGCCTGTCTCCGGGGATTCAACCGGAGGCGGGGACTTGGTTTTTTCGGGTACCGGCAAATACAAGGGGCCTTTATTTCCACAACCGGTTAACGCCAGCACCGTGGAAATAAAAATCGCTGGTTTTGAGAAGTCCATCAACCACTGCATGGGCGACAACCCTGACGGCCGTTGTAATGCGCGCAGTATAATGCTTTACTCATTGTGACATAACCCTGCGCAGAGCGCTGTGAAAGCATTGATCCGACTCCAACCGGACACATTATGTCGAGGCAGAAGATTGTTGGCTTTGTCTATTAAGGATTCTTTGACAGGTATAGCCTATGACCAATCCCTTTTATATCGCCGTTGGAACACTGATTCTGCTGGGTTTTGTGCTGCTCTGGATGGGCATAAGCCGGTTGGTCCGCCGCCGGTTTGTAGGCGGCGCCTTTCAATTTATATTGGGGGCCTGTTTTATTGCCATGTCAGTGGGCGTTATCGGTGCGGCCGCTAATTTATATACTTATCAACGGCTTACGCATGAACAGCCTGTCGGCACGCTGATTTTCGAGCAATACGCATCCCAGGAGTTTGTCGCGACTCTCAGCAGGCCGGAGAAATCGCCGCAGCAGTTCAGTATTCTGGGCGACGAATGCCAGCTGGATGCCCGAATATTAAAATGGCAGGGCATGGGCACTCTGCTGGGCCTCGATACCCTGTTCCGGCTCGAACGGATCAGTGGACGATATCGCGAGACGGTACAAGATAACAACAAACCTCGCTCCGTTTATCCTCTGGCCGAACGGGCCGGAATCGAATTCTGGACATTGGTCAACCGCTTCGACCACTGGCTGCCCTGGGTGGACGCGGTCTACGGTAACGCGGTATACGTGCCCATGGCCGATGACGCGGAATTCATCATCAGCATTACAACGAGCGGATTGATTGTCCGGCCCGGTAACACCGTCGCTGAACGCACGATCAAGAACTGGCGCTGATGCATATGAGGGATATTTTGCCCTGTATCGAAATCAATCCACCCGGCGCCGCCGACTTCAGCGTTATCTGGCTGCACGGCCTGGGCGCCAACGGCCATGATTTCGAACCCATCGTTCCGCAGTTGGGGCTGCCGGAAAACCCGGCGGTACGCTTCGTGTTTCCGCATGCGCCGGCGCGGCCGGTAACGATCAACAACGGTTATGTAATGCCTGCCTGGTTCGATATCCTGACACTGGAACGGTTGAGCCCAGTCGACGAAACCGGCATTGAGGCCAGCATCGGCCAAATCAATGCACTGATCGAGCGCGAGAAGTCCCGCGGCGTGTCGGCCGGCCGTATTGTGGTGGCCGGCTTTTCCCAGGGTGGAGTCATCGCCCTGCATACCGCGGCCCGTTACCCGGAACCCCTCGCCGGTGTCATCGCGCTGTCGACGTACCTGCCGTTGCACGAGCGGTTAACACCCGACGTTGTCGTTGCCAGTTCACGGATTCCCGTTTTCATGGCGCACGGTCGATTCGATTCGGTGCTGTCCATCAAACTGGGCCGCATATCCCAGGGCTTTTTGAAATCGATCCTGCCCAATATCGAGTGGCATGAATATGCCATGGACCACGGCGTCTGCCTGGAGGAAATCCAGGACCTGAGCCGCTGGTTGCAGAATAAGATATTGATAAAAAAAGAAATTTAACCACGGAGGGCACGGAGAGCTGACGATGGATTATTCGTCCTTTTCAGCCCTGAATACGTTGAGCTATGGTCACTTGAGTTCAGAAATAAATTCCGAACCGAAAACCCTCCCCCTGAAGACCTCCCTTAAGATTTTCCTCTGCACCTCCGCGTCGACGTGCAAGGATGCACTAATGCCGCGAAGGCCATGGATGGCCGAGAGCGGTACTGCGCGAGACCTTGTTTTTAAACAAAAGAGACTCACAAAAATCACTTCTCAGTGATCTCCGTGCGCTCCGTGGTTGGATTTCTTTAAAAATCTAATTTGCGATCAGAATCAGCAACACCAGCACGATCAACGCAAGCAGCCAGCCGTAGATTTCGAAATCGATGCGGTATTTGTGCGTCGCCAGCGACAGCAGTTTCTCCCACACGCTTTTGGCCTGTTCCTTTATCTCTTCGGTTGGATCGGAAGCTTCGGTAGGGGTCTGTTTTTTCTCAGCCATGGCTTACTCCTGAATATAAAAAACCCGTTACTTGAAATTGCCTAACCCGGCGCGCGCTTTGGCGATCGCCTGCCGGACCTGCCCGGGCGCCGTACCGCCCGGGTGATTACGCGCCGCCAACGACCCCTCCAGAGTCAGGACCTTGAACACATCCTCTTCAATCAAACCGGAAAATCCCTGCAATGTCGCCAGGGGCATCTCTTCCAGGTGAACATGGTTTTGCTCACACCAGGCAACCGCCTTGCCGACGACCTCGTGCGCATCGCGGAACGGCAGACCCCGCTTGACAAGATAGTCCGCCAGATCGGTGGCAGTGGAATATCCCTGTCTGGCGGCCTCATACATGGCGTCGCGGTTCGCCTGGATATGCGGAACCATGTCGGCGAAGGCGCGCAGACTGCCGTGCAGCGTATCGATGCTGTCAAACAACGGTTCTTTGTCTTCCTGGTTATCCTTGTTGTACGCAAGCGGCTGCGACTTCATCAGGGTTAGCAGTGCGATCAGATTGCCGTTAGCCCTCCCTGCCTTGCCGCGCACCAGCTCAGGGACATCGGGGTTCTTTTTCTGCGGCATAATCGAAGAGCCGGTACAAAAGCGGTCCGGTAATGTCACAAAACCAAACAGGGCCGACGACCACAATATCAATTCTTCCGCCTGACGGGACAAGTGGGTCATGCACAGCGCCGCCGCTGCGCAGAACTCGATGGCGAAGTCACGATCGCTGACCGCATCCAGCGAGTTTTCCGCAATGGCGTCAAACCCCAGTTGCTCCGCCACATAAGCCCGGTCGATCGGATAGGTGGTGCCTGCCAGCGCCGCGGCCCCCAGCGGCAGAACGTTCACCCGCCGGCGGCAGTCCTGCAACCGCTGGGCGTCCCGCGCCAACATCTCAAACCAGGCCATCAGGTGATGCGCAAAGCTGACCGGCTGCGCGACCTGTAAATGCGTGAACCCCGGCATAATGGTATCGATATGCCGTTCGGCCAGATCGACCAGACCTTTTTGCAACCGGTGCAATTCACCCAAGACAGCGTCGATTGCCTCTCGCAAATAGAGACGGATATCCGTGGCAACCTGGTCGTTGCGGGACCGGCCGGTATGCAGTTTTTTGCCGACGGCGCCGATTTTTTCAGTCAACCGCGCCTCGATATTCATGTGGACATCCTCAAGCGACACCGACCATTCGAAGCGGCCCTGTTCGATATCGGCTTCAATCTCGGTGAGCCCCTGTTGAATCTGTCCGTTCTCCGCTTCGGTCAATACGCCGACCTTTGCCAGCATGCGCGCATGTGCCCTTGAGCCCGCAATATCCTGCTTGTATAACCGCCGATCGAATTTCACGCTGGCGGTGAACTCCTCGACAAAGGCGTCTGTCGTCTCGGAAAAGCGGCCCTGCCATGGCTTGTCCCGCCGATGGTCTCGTGTTTTGTCTTGATCGTTGGATTGGGTCATATGCAAACCGAAGAAAAGTTCTGTCGGAGTATATCACGCAGGCCGGTAAACGAGGCTGACAAGGGCTGCGGGAAACGGTCAAGACCCTTGCATAGTTGGCTTTTAACGTCAACACTATGATGGTTATGGCTTCCTATCAAAAAGCATCTTCCAACCTCCTGCCTGATTTTTGTAACAATCAGGTTATCCTGTTGGTCATGCTGATCGCCGAACTGCTGGCGATCGTGCTCACGTTGCATCATGGCGGCAATCTCAAGGACGCTTTTGCCTACCTGGGACGCGTTTCTTTTTTTATTCAGAGTATTACCTTGATCGATGCGGCGATTCTCTGTTACGGCAAGCGCTGGTTCCGCCGTATGGAGCCCCTGCCGATGGGAATACTGATTTATCTGCTGTTGCAACTGGTAACGTTGTCGTTTACCTGGTTGGGTTACACCCTCTTGCATGCCGGCATTCCTATGCTGGCGGGTGACGGCATAACAGTTCAGCGGGGTTCCCTGGGAACCGCCCTGTTTCGCAACGGCTGTATCAGCGCCATTATTACCGCCGCTGTCATGCGTTATTTTTACCTCCACCATCAGAATATCTTGCGTCAGCGAACGGAGAACGAAGCCAGGGTTCAGGCTTTGCAAGCCCGCATCCGGCCTCATTTTCTGTTTAACAGTCTGAACACCATTGCTAATCTGGTTCATGCCCAACCGGACAAAGCCGAGAACGCTATCATTGATCTTGCCGAACTGTTCCGCTCTACCCTTGCCGATCGCACGCTAATCAGTCTCGCTGAAGAACTCGAGGTGAGCCGCCGTTATCTGGGCATGGAACGCCTGCGGCTTGGCGAGCGCCTGGAGGTGACATGGAACATTCCGGTAGAGCTGGAACAGGCGCAACTGCCGGCCCTGGCGTTACAACCCCTGATCGAGAATGCGATCTATCATGGCATCGAACCCCTGCCAAGCGGGGGCAACATGACGATTTTCGCCAGAAAACAAGGCGGCAGCATTGAAATCGGCGTCAGCAATCCGGTCTCCGCCGGCCACCGTTCGCGGCATTCATCGGGAAACCAACTGGCGATCAGCAACATTCGTCAGCGCTTGAATCTGGCTTATGGCGCCATGGCAAAATTGAGTGTCGAAGAGGGTGCCGACCACTACACAGTCACATTGAGCCTGCCCGTTAACGGACTTAGGATATGAAAATCATTGTCGTTGATGACGAACAACCCGCCCGTGAGCGGCTCTGCCGGTTGATCCGTGAACTCCACGGTTACGAAGTGGCGGGGGAAGCCGCCAACGGCCGGGAAGCCATCGCGCTTTACACGGCTCTAAAACCGGAAATCGTGCTTCTGGACATTCGTATGCCGGTTATGGACGGGCTGGAAACCGCGCAGCACCTTTCCACTGATGAGACGCCGCCCGCCGTTATTTTTACGACCGCCTACAGCGATCATGCATTGGAGGCATTCAATACACACGCCGTGGGCTATTTGTTAAAACCGGTACGCAAGGAAAATCTGGCTGCCTCGCTGGCCGCCGCCCGGCGCAGTACCCGTGCTCAGTTGCAGGCTGTCAACGATGAGATAGGGGCATCAAAAGCCCGTACCCATCTTTGCGTTCATATCCGGGGAAACCTGGAGTTGATTCCTGTCGAGGAAATCTATTATTTTCGCGCCGAAGACAAATACGTTGTCCTGCACCACCGGAACGGCCAGTCCCTGATTGAGGATTCCCTGGTTAAGCTTGAGGAGGAGTTCAGCGATCGTTTTATGCGCATTCATCGAAACGCATTGGTCGCCAAAGCCGAAGTTAGCGGTCTTGAACAGTCCGGGGCGGGCAGTGCCTTGAAATTGAAACATTGCGAGCAACGGTTGAGCGTCAGCCGCCGTCACCTGCCGACGGTCCGACATTTTTTAAAACACCAATCTCTGATGAGTTAATCCTATGGATCTTCTTCGCATTGCCACCCGCAAAAGCCCACTTGCCTTATGGCAGGCCAACGAGGTCGCTCGTCAGTTGCAAAACCTGCACCCGGAACTGCGGGTGGAACTGGTCACCATGACAACTCGCGGCGACAAGATACTGGACAGCCCCCTGAACAAAGTGGGGGGAAAGGGCCTGTTCGTCAAGGAACTGGAACAGGGGCTGCTGGAGAACAAGGCGGATATCGCCGTTCATTCGATGAAGGATGTGCCGTGGGATTTTCCCGAAGGGCTGCATTTACCCGTTATCATGCAGCGCGAAGACCCTTCCGACGCGTTTGTCTCCAACGATTATGACGATCTGGCGGCATTGCCCGCGGGCGCACGGGTCGGCACGTCCAGTCTGCGCCGCCAGGCACAGGTCTGCGCCCGTTTTCCGGATTTAACCGTATTGCCTTTGCGGGGCAATGTCGGCACGCGTCTACAAAAGCTTGACGCCGGCGAATTTCAAGCCATCATTCTCGCCTCAGCCGGGTTAAAACGGCTGGGACTTGCAAACCGCATCAGAAACGCCTTAGCTTATGCGGACAGCTTGCCGGCTATCGGACAAGGAGCAATCGGTATCGAATGCCGGCAGGGCGATGACGTTACCGGCCGCTTGATTATGCCCCTGCGGCATCCGGATACGGAAATTTGTGTGCAGGCTGAAAGGGCGTTGAATTATCGGTTACACGGCGGTTGCCAGGTACCGGTCGCCGGTTACGCAGTGCTGGAGCGCCCCGGATATTTATGGTTGCGCGGACTGGTTGGCGATCCGTCGGGTGACCCTCTTATAGTTGGTGAAATCAGGGGGCCCGTCGAACAAGCCGACGAACTCGGTGGCCGTCTGGCCGACGAATTACTGGGACGCGGTGCGGACAGGATTTTGGCGACATTTGCTTCCGGCACCGTTAACACAAATAGGATTAACAGACCCTGATAACATGAACACTAAAACTCTTCCCAAACCGCTTGAAGGGCATACGATTCTGGTCACACGGCCTATTCATCAGGCTGACAAGCTTTGCTCGCATATCGAAAAAGCCGGAGGCCGGGTTTTGCGTTTTCCGACTCTGGAAATCGCCGACCCGGCGGATACAGAGAAAGTTCGCCAACGCCTGCTGTCACT